>CALUYR010000027.1 GCA_944325045.1 Candidatus Gastranaerophilales bacterium | reverse complement strand
GGGGTTATTCCAAACGGGTTATCCAAATCATTTGATGAGATCAACTCCAATTGCTCTAAAAGCAGGGCTGGAGGTATGTGTTTCGCTAAAATAGTTCGTGACGGCTGGAAGATTAAAGACGATTACCCATGGTAATTTCAATAAATAAACGGATTGAGTTAAATTAGCCCAATCCGTTTATTAAATTATATTGTCCGGTCGATGGTTTAAGAAATATCCCATCTTCCGCAGGTTCCGCCCCAACGGGCAATAATATTTCCTTTTATGTCTTTGATTTTGTCGTAATGAGGTATTTCTCCTTCACCTTCTAAGATTGTGATGACTTCACAATTATTTGAGCAGCCGTTGCAGTCGCAGGTAATTGAGTGGAAGTGCATATTCCCGACTTCCCAGCCTTTAAATTTTGTGGCTGTTTCTGTGTATTGGTGATTTTCCATCGCAAGAAGCGCAGCTCCGATAGCCCCCATTGTCTGATGATTTTCAGGAACAACAACTTTTTGCCCGAGCGCTTCCTCAAAGGCTTTAACCATACCTGAATTTGTTGCAACTCCGCCTTGGAATGTAATTATCGGCAGTAATTCTTTTCCTAATGCAAGGTTGCTCAAGTAATTTCTTACTAAAGCCTGGCAAAGGCCGTATAATAAATCTTCAACAGGATATCCAAGCTGTTGTTTGTGAATAAGGTCACTTTCTGCAAAAACTCCGCAACGGCCGGCAATCCTGGCAGGATTAGTAGATTTTAGGGCTGTTTCACCGAAAATTTCAATCGGTACATTTAGTCTGTTGGCCTGCTGATCAAGAAAACTTCCTGTTCCGGCCGCACAAACCGTATTCATTGCGAAATCAGTAACAATCCCGTCTCTTAGTATGATAATTTTGCTGTCTTGTCCTCCAATTTCAAGAATAGTTTGTACTCCCGGTACATTTGTACTGGCCGCAACTGCATGCGCTGTGATTTCATTTTTTATAATATCCGCTCCAACAAGAGCTCCTGCAAGATTTCTGCCTGAACCGGTGGTTCCAACTCCCATAACATCATAGTCCGTGAGTTTTTTCTTATATAATTCTTTTAGACCGTTTTGAACTGCTATAACCGGTTTCCCCGCAGTTCTCAGCATATAACTGTCTACATATTTACCCTTTTCGTCAACCAGGGCAAGTTTTGTTGTCACAGATCCTACATCAATCCCTAAATATACTGTTAAACTCATTTTTTCCTCTGTTCTTATATTCCTTTGTTCCTTACTACACTTAATATTATCACAAAAATATAAATCATTTAATCGGGTAGTTACAAAAATATATTTATTGTGCTAAGATATTGTTGTAAAAATTGCAGAGGTATATTTCGTTATGAATAAAATTAAGATAGTTACACCATTGTTAATATTAACAATAGCATTTGGAATCCACGGTTTCACCAGCGCTCAAAGTGTCAGTATTGATCCGGTAAAGACAATTTCGCAGATCAATGCCAATGCTGCTTATACTGTAAATCGTTCCTCCCAGACAGTAAAAAATTATGAATACGTGCTTCCGCTTGCAATCGTTGCAAATCCCGGGATGTATGTGGGTAAAAATATTAAATTTAGAGCAAGATTTGATAAATTCTCTACCCTCGGACTGGACTATAAGCCTGCATTCAGAAGTTCTGAAAAGTTTATCTCTTTCCTTATCCAGCGCGATGATATAAGAGATCATGATGTTCCGTTGTCTGAGCTAAAAATATTTCTCGACAGAAAAGAAGCCGAAAAACATATTGACTTGAATTCAGGCGATGAAATAGAAGTATGCGGGCATGTTTTTTCTAAAGCCCTAGGTGACGCATGGATGGACGTTGATAAATTCACTGTGATAAAAGCCGTTCCGAAAGCAGTAAATAAATAGTGTCATATTTGTAAAAAACGGAGTTAAGAGATGGCAGAAATTGACAATAAAGATAAGGGAAAAGAAGCAGAACAAATTAAAAAAGAAGTTTTTCTGACAATTCACGGACATTTTTACCAGCCGCCGCGCGAGAACCCCTGGCTTGAAGCAATAGAACTTCAAGACAGTGCACTGCCGTTTCACGACTGGAATGAGAGGATTAACAAAGAATGTTACAACCCTAATTCCGTGTCAAAGATCGTCGACAGCAGAAATAAAATTCTGGATGTCGTCAATAATTATGAACACATAAGCTTTAACTTTGGGCCGACACTTCTTTCATGGATGGAAAAATATGCCCCTCATACTTATGAAAGGATTATAAAGGCAGATATTGAAAGCCGTGTTGCACATGACGGTCATGGAAATGCCATTGCACAGGTTTATAACCACATAATTATGCCTCTGGCGAACGAAAGAGATAAAGAAACCCAGGTTAAATGGGGAATATTTGATTTTGAATATCGATTCGGCCGTAAACCTGAAGGGATCTGGCTTGCTGAAACAGCCGTAGATGATGACACTTTAAGGATTTGTGAAGCAAACGGTATAAAATTTATTGTTTTATCGCCATACCAGGCTTTGAAAATAAGAAAAGAAGGTTCAGAAAACTGGCAGGATGTTAGCTGGGGTAACATTGATCCTGCAAGATCTTACAGATACTATATAAAATCCGCGCCGGGTAAATTTATAGATTTATTTTTCTATGACGGCGCAATCTCCAGATCAGTAGCCTTTGACGAGCTGTTGAAAGATGGTAATAAATTCATTAAACGATTGAAAGAAGGCGTTTCAGATTTGCGGGATTACCCTCAGCTGGTTCATATCGCTACTGACGGAGAAAGTTACGGCCACCATACAAAGTTTGGCGATATGGCGCTTGCATACGTCCTTAAGGTTCGTGCAGAAGCTGAAGGGTTCAAGATCACAAACTATGCAGAATATCTTTCAAAATACAGAAGCAACTATGAAGTTGATATAAAACAAGCCTCGTCCTGGAGCTGTTTCCATGGTGTCGGTCGCTGGAAAGAGGATTGCGGGTGTTCAACAGGCGGCCATCCCGGATGGAATCAGAGATGGAGAAAACCTTTAAGAGATGCGCTGGATTATCTGAGAGATGAACTCGTTAAGATTTATGAACAGGAAGCTGTTAAGTATTTTGATGATATTTGGACAGTAAGAAATAATTATGTGTCTGTGATTCTCGACAGAAGCCGGATTAATCTTGATAAATTCCAGCACCAAAATTTCCATCAAGGGCTTTCTGATGAGGATAAAGTTCATGCAATGGAGCTTTTGGAAATCCAGCGTCAGGCAATGTTGATGTATACAAGCTGCGGCTGGTTCTTCTCGGAAATTTCCGGGATTGAAACTGTTCAGATAATGAAATATGCTGCACGCGCAATGCAGCTTGCTGTAAGGTTTTCTGATAAAGACCTGGAAACCGGTTTCCTTGAAATTCTTGGTCAGGCTAAAAGTAACATTCCTGAACAGGGCACCGGAAAGGATATTTTTGAAAAATATGTAAGACCTTGTGTCGTTACAATGAAGCAGATTGCCAGCTTGTGGGCAATATCGTCTTTATATCAGGATTTTGAAGATGAAGAAAATGTCTACTGTTACATTGTTAAACGTAAGGATTATCAGTGTGTTCATAAAGGCAATTATACATTTGTCATGGGGCATATTGAGGTTACATCGAGAATTACTCTGCAAAAATTGAATCTCGTATTTGCGCTTATGCAGTATGCCGGTGGAGATTTCCATTGCGCAATCAAAGAGTTTTCCGACGAGGGCGAATATGCAAAACTTAAACAAAATCTTACCAGAACATTTATGTTGAACTCGGTAACAGAAATTATTCGGGCCCTTGACGAAAACTTCGGTAAAGAGTATTTCACTTTGAAGGATATCTTTATCGAGGAAAGAAGAAAAATTCTTGAAATCCTTTTGAAAGATAAGATGGAAAAATTTGCCCAGAATTACCAGGAAATGTACGACGAAGGAAAAGGATCAATTTATCAAATGCAGACAATGGGTGTTGCAATTCCAGAGGAATTTAAGATTGCAGCCCGGTATGCTTTGGGTAAGAAATTTAACGAACTTATTATCAGCTCCGGCGGGTTCGTGGAATCTGGAGTGCTGCAAACCCTTGAAAGTATTAACCTTGAAGCAAATGCTATGAATATAATTCTGGATAAAACGCCTTCAAGCAAAATTTTCGCCAAGAAAATTGAACAGAATATTTCAAGACTCGCATACAGTCTTGAAGTTCAGCAGGCGGATCTTCTTCTTGAACTGTTTGACTATGTGGAAAAGCTTGAAGTTGAAGTTGATATTTCCGAAGCTCAAAATACATACTACTCAAGAATTTACCATAGGATCGGCGAAATTATAGAAGTAAGCAAAAAATCCAAACGTACTAGTGAACGCCGTTTTGCGCAAATGCTTCTTGATATCGGCGAAAAATTAAATATTAATACTGATTTTTACAGAAAGATGTTAGATAAAAAATAACTTACAAAAGGAGGCGGCCGGAAGTAATTACTTCCGGCCGTAATAATTTATTTACATTTACCTTTTTTGCCCCAGCCAAGGTCATCACAATGCAGGTAATCCATGTTTTCGTTGTATATAACCCAAGCTGCACAAGCGTACCCGTTATTACTGGAGGTAGAAGTTGTGTTGCATGCTTGAGGAAACTTATGAAGCGGATTAATTTCATATGGGCCACCGTGAGGGTATATACCGGATTTAGTTATCTTAAAGTAGAAGATATCTTTTCCAATTGTATTAGGTTTGTCCGGGCCATTAATATCAACCGGAAAATTCCCGCAATATCCGGTTTTGTTATCATTGCAGAAAGAATTGCCAAAATCTATCCAGGCTCCGTTGATTATCACACCGTCACTAAGTTCAATGTATGCAGATGTTGAACTGTTTGATGCCGGTGTAAGTTGTTTTCCGGACAGCAGATATGTTCCGCTTTTATATCCGGTACATTTTGGATCGGTTGAATAGCATATTTTCTTTGCATTCATATATTATGATAAAATTTTAGTAAATCTATCTTGGTTTATGGTTGTTGCTTCGTTTTGCGTCCAATTGCCGTCATCAGTTTCGGATTTGGAATCTTCCGGGAATCCCCAGTTATCAACCGTGCCGTAATCTTCCTGAGCTCTTAAGTATGCTTGGCTTATTATACTGTAAGCTTTTTTATGCCGGGTTACGGTAACTTTTTCCTGATATTTTGCCAAAAGAGTAGGCATAGTCATAGCTGCAACCACGCCGATTATGCCAAGGGTGATTAAAACTTCGGCAAGAGTAAACGCGTTTTTGTTAGGCGATGAATAGAATGGTGAAAAAACTTCGGCGAGAGTAAACGCGTCTTTGTGAGGTGATGAATAGAATGGTAAAAAAACTTCGGCGAGAGTGAACGCAGGCTTGCTTTCCCCACTTGTGAACCTACTCTCATGCTCATTAATTTCTTGAGTGTCCGTCGCGCTATAATCAGCGTAATTTTGATTGATCAATATTTTTTCTAAAAATTTATCCATAAAATACCTCCTTTACTTCTAAAAAATTGGCAGCACAAACCGGCAAAATACAAATATTTCGCCTAAAACAATCCGGCTCAGTTAAAAAACACGGGATTAAAAACAATAATCCGCAAATGGCTGAATATAAAAGCCCTAAAATGTCGATAAACCAAGCAAAAAACGTAATTGCACAGCTGAAAAGCCTTGCAATAACCGGGTTCAGCCCCTTAAGCTGCCCCCCCCCCTATCGTTGAAATCCGTACTATGATTGGGTTTTGCCTTGTATTGATTTTTTCTGCCATATTATTATTATAAATTATTTTTTCGAATTTTTCAAGTGTAGTTTTTACCAGTTGCTTGATCCGTATTCAGAAAACTTATGGATAGTATTATTTATTTTATTTTCCACGGAAGAGATTTTTTTAAGTACGATTTCGTCTTTTGTTTTTCTTTTCATAAGTTGTAATTCTAAATATTCTTCTTTAGCTTTTCTGACTTTTTCTTTGTATTCTTCCTGCTTCATATATGACCAGGTTTCGTAACCGCAGCCGGGCGGAGTGATAGTCCAGGCATTCTGCGGGTAATGAACGCAAATAGATGGTCTCTCTTCATATATTGAACACATGTTATTATCGAGAAGGTATTTACATTTGTAAAATGTGACTTCTTCCCTTAATATTTCGTTCTCGTTTAGTTCTTCAAGTATTTTTTCAACAACATCAGGCGCTGCGCTTTGCGCTTCTTCCAGCGATTTATAAGGGATAAATATTTTTAAAAATTCTTTAGCGTATTCATTGCCCTTAAAAGCCATGAGCCTTAATTCTTTATAAGTATATTTTCTGTTTATTGCTGTCCGGCAGCATTTACCGCACATTTTACACAAACCATCCGGACGCTCATTTATAAAGTTTTCTTCATAACTCTCCATAGCTATAATTATAATCATTTTGCTTTATTCATAAAATTCCTTAATATTTCTTAAAAAAAACTATTTTTGAGCAATAAATTTATTTTTATATACTTTATTAATTTAGGTAGTTAAAAGGTTATTCTCATGCAAAATTATATTTCACAAGGACAAGTTATTAATAACGGAGGCAGCAAAGTTCCGCCGGTTCAGCCAATGGCAGTACAGCCGGCTCCGATACAACAGGCTCCGGTACAGTCTTTACAACCGCTTCCTCAAGTCCAGCAGGTTCCGGTATCTGCTCCGGTCGGCACAAACCCAAATTATGCAGGAGTCAATATACAAATATTTAATCCGATGGTAAATACGCCAAACGGTTATATATATCCGCAGCAAACAGCTTCAGCTTACTCATCAGGAACCCAGGGCGGATGTTATCCGGCGGGTTATTATACAGGACAGTACGCTTCTAATCCGCAACAGTTTCCTGGCGGTGGCAACGGGGCTTTCCCTCAATCTCCCCAGCAGTCTGTAAATGCCAACGGGCAAAATGCCGGTAATACAAATAATAAAGATTTAAATTCTGCTGCAGACAGCCAAAATAATACAAATGCACAGAATACCAGCGGAAATTCGACAGTTCAAAATTCAGAGGGAAAAACAACGACACAATCAGAAACTTCCCAAAGTTCAAACACTCCATCTGCAGCCCCGGCCGTTGCGTCTGCCAATCAATCGGAAACTTCCGGCAAGAAAACTGAAACAAAAAAAGTCGTAGAACTTTCTGACGACTATATAAAAACTCTGGAAAATTATTTAAACAGTCAGGATCTCGAGGTCAGAAAAATGGGCGCACATGAAGTTGTTAACAGATTAACAGAAGATCCTTCGCGCAGCGATGATCCAGCCCTGACAGCCCTTGTAAATAAAATGCTCCAGGATCCTTCAGTTGCGATCAGGGCAATTGCATTGAGCCTGATTGAATCAAGAACAGTGCTGGGTGATGATTATACTGTAAATGTATTAAAGAAAATGCAAAATTCCAAAGACGGTTTTGGGCAGGATGCAATTCAGGCAACAAACGCGCTTTTGAAAATGGCAGGTAAAACAGTTGAAAAAGAAGTTCCGGTCAGCGACAAAAAAGAAAACAAATAGGAAAGTAAATAATGAGTGTAGTATCTAAAATAGGATCAGGTATAGCAACAGGTTTGACAAGAGTAACAGGTCTTGCAGCTATTGGCATGTCCTGCTATAACGCTCATGTTATCGGTAAGCTTGATGCCGACACATTTACCCAGTCCAAAGAGGCTGACAGGGTTTGCGATGCCGCACATAACAGTATTTATCTCGAGCAGCCAAATACTACAATGAGCAAAATGAAAAACGAAATTTTTAAATTCCAGCTGGAAAATAATTTCTTTATGCCAATAAATTCCGTACGCGGTTATTTAAGCGGCTTCTTCTCTAATCTGGCAAATAATATAGTTCCTTTTGGGCTTGGTCTTGCAGCGCTTGTAGCTAAAGGTAAATTTATTCCCCGAACATCAGCGCTGGGCTTGGCAATATACGGCGGTTACAAGCTTTTAAGAGAAGGCTTCGGTATAGGCCGGCCGGACAGGCTTAATCCTCCGTATAAATAGGCTGTTTTAAGTTGAATATTTAATATATTGAGTTTACATTTTATCATAAAAATCTGCTAAGTATGTGCAAAATTTTAAATGTATGTTATAATAATAATGTATGTTTTAAAATCTGCGGGTTGATTATTGAACGTGAAAAAATTTAAAATTTACAGACAAGGCTTTACGCTGGCTGAAGTGCTGATTACCCTTGGGATAATCGGTGTGGTGGCTGCAATGATTCTGCCTTCCTTAAACCAAAAGCTTGATGAACGTGCCAATATAACCATGTTGAAAAAGTTTTATACAGAGTTCGCTAATGCCACGAATCTGTTAGTAAGTGAAAATAGCGAACCGGTTACCTGGGGGCTGGTTGACAATGATCCTGACTCCTCCCAAAGAGTTTTGGATATGTATAAAAAACGCCTGAATATGCAGCAAATATGCGGCGAAGGAGATACAAGATGTTTCGCGTTTCCGGTCTACAAGTACGACGGCACCCCGAAAATTACTGAAAACGAATACAGAAGCTGGGCTTTGAAAAGTTTTATTCTGAATAACGGAACAACAGTTTTCTTTGATGTTAATAACGATTGTTTTTCTGTGTTTTTCGATGTAAACGGGTTCAAAAAACCAAACCGTTTAGGTGTGGATGTTTTTGCCTGGGCAGTTAACGGAAAAGGTAAAATCGTACGCTATACGGATCCTTCCATCAGTATTGGAAACGATGAACCTGATTACAACTATGCTTTCGAAATTATGGAAAACGGCTGGATTAAAAAATACTAATATGGTTTAATAATTTCTTTTTTTGTGTTATTTTTTTGTCATAAGAGTTTAACATAAAGAGGTTTTTTATGACAAAAACAGCAATAAATATTAATGATTTACCTACAGTTTATGACGCAAAAACTACGGAAGAAGAGATTTATAAATTCTGGGAAGCCGGAGATTATTTTAAAGCAGACGCCAACAGCAAGAAACCTGCATATTCGATAGTTATTCCTCCGCCAAATGTTACAGGCGTACTTCACATGGGGCACGCGCTCGATGAAACTTTGCAGGATATTTTAACCAGATACCACCGAATGTCAGGATATGAAGCCTTATGGCTTCCGGGAACCGACCACGCCGGTATAGCAACCCAAAATGTTGTGGAAAAACAGTTGAGAGCAAAAGGCTTGAGCCGTTATGACCTCGGGCGTGAAAAATTCCTGGAAGAAACCTGGAAATGGGCAAATGAACATAAATCTGCCATCCTCGATCAGTGCAAGCGTTTAGGGGCATCTTTCGACCGCTCAAGAGAACGATTCACTTTCGATGAAGGCTGCAGTGAGGCTGTTAAAGAAGTTTTTGTCAGACTTTATGAAAAAGGCTTGATTTATAAAGGCAAATATATTGTAAACTGGTGCCCTAGATGTAACAGCGCAATTTCGGATGTTGAAACCGAATATGTTACCGAGGACGGCCATCTGTGGGAAATTTCATACCCGCTTAAAGGCGAACCGGGCGCAATTATTGTTGCAACAACCCGTCCTGAAACGATTTTCGGGGACGTGGCAATTGCAGTTCATCCTGATGACCATAAGTATTCGGAATTAGTCGGTAAAACTGTTGTTATTCCTCTTTCCGGCCGCGAAATTCCTATTATTGCCGATGAATATGTTGATAAATCTTTCGGTACCGGTGCTGTTAAAATTACGCCGGCTCACGACCCGAATGACTTTGAAGTCGGTAAGCGTCATGGCCTGAAACCTATATGGATTTTGGATGAAAATGGTAAAATGAAAGCTTGCGGCGAAGTTCCGCCTTCTTTACACGGACTTGACCGCTACGAAGCAAGAGAAAAAATTGTGGGGATGTTATCTTATGAAAACTTCCTTTTGAGAACAAGAGATCACCAGCATAATGTCGGAAAATGCCAGCGCTGCGGTACTACAATTGAACCTCTTTTGTCCGAACAGTGGTTTGTAAAAATGAAACCTCTTGCCAAAGAAGCTATTGCTGCAGTTAAAGACGGACGTATAAAGTTCGTTCCTGACCGTTGGGAAAAGAATTACCTCGGCTGGATGGAAAATATAAGAGATTGGTGTATTTCAAGACAATTGTGGTGGGGACACCAGATCCCTGCGTATTACCATAAACAAACAGGTGAGATGGTTGTTGCTAAAGAAAATCCGGATCCTGCAAATTATGTTCAGGACAGCGATGTTCTCGATACTTGGTTCTCTTCCGGGCTTTGGCCGTTTTCAACTATGGGTTTCCCTAATACAGAAAGCCCTGATTATAAGAAATTTTATCCGACTACAACTTTGGTAACCGGTTTTGATATTATTTTCTTCTGGGTTGCCAGAATGATTACAATGGGGCTTGAATTTACCGGGAAAGCTCCTTTCTCTACCGTGTATATCCACGGGCTTATCAGAGATGAAAAAGGCCAGAAAATGTCTAAGTCTAAAGGAAATACTATTGATCCGGTTAAAATTATTGATAAATACGGCTGTGATGCCTTAAGATTTACAATGACTTCACTTTGCACCTACGGCGGCCAGGACATTAAGATAAGCGATGAACGATTTGAATACGGAAGAAATTTCGCAAATAAAATCTGGAACGCGTCAAGATTTGTTTTAATGAACCTTGAAGGTGTTGACGGTAAAGAAATTGATTTTGATAATTTGACAATTGCAGACAAGTGGATTTTGGATAAGCTTAACTCAACTGCAAAAGAAATTAATGAAAATATCAAAGAATACAGAATTGGAGAAACTGCTCATGTTCTTTATGATTTCTTCTGGAATTCTTATTGCGACTGGTATGTCGAAATTGCTAAGATTCAGCTGCTGGATGAGTCAATAAAGCTAAATACTCAGCGGATTTTACGGTATGTTCTTGATATGTCATTAAGACTGCTGCACCCGATTATGCCGCATATTACCGAAAAAGTATGGCAGCTGCTTCCTCATCTCGATGCGGAAACCTCTACAGCATTGATTGTTGCAGAATATCCGACATATAAAGAAAAGCTTTCTTTCCCGAAAGAAGCAAGAGAAATGGAACTTGTGTTTGAAACTATTAAGTCTCTGCGTAATGTTCGCCAAAGTTTTAATATATCAACATCTTTGAAAATCAATATAGATATTCGGGCCGAGAAGGATGAAAAACAAATATTTGAGGCTATCGAATCATATATAAAACGTCTTGCGAAAGTCGAAAACATATCATATTCCGGTTTGGAATGCCAGGTTCCTAAAAAGTCGGCCAGCGCTGTCGTCGGATCTTCGACAATTGTTATCCCGCTCGAAAACCTTATTGACTTTGAAGAAGAAATAAGCAGGCAGCAGAAAAAACTTGATAAACTTTCAGCAGAAAGAAAATCTCTTGAAGGACGAATTAATAATCCAAAATTTGTGGCCAACGCCCCTAAAGAGTTAATCGAACAAACCAAATCAAGAATCGATGAAATTTTGCTGCAAAGTTCAACTATTTCCGATCTGATTTCTTCGCTCAAATCTTAAGAAATGTAAAAATATAAACTAAAAAGTGGGACATAGCGCAAAAAAGCCTTTGTCCCGCTTTAGTATAAAAGCAACCAATAAAGAAAGGCAGAAAAATGGCTATTGAAAAAATCGGATATAACTTTGCTGAACGTGCGGCTCGTCAAGGAAAACATTTCCTTAAAGTTCCGCTGAAAAATAACGAAACAGCTAACATTTTGTGGAATAACAACTCTGTTGACTGCTTCATTACCAAATCCAATCGTCTTAAAGGTGCCCGCGGCGCTTCAGGTAACCCTGATTACGTTGCATCAGAGCTTGTTACGATTTTCGATAAACTTGGAGAATTTATTGAACCAGGTGCTGATGTGTTGAAAAATTTTATAAAAGCAACCTTTAAGTAATGTTAAATAATATTAAAAAACATTTACAAATTGACAAATATTTGATATTATTATAAAAAATTGAGTTTATTAGATATAATCTTAGATAATGGAGTAAAAATGACATCACAAGAATTAGATTTTGAAGAATTGCTAAAACAGTATGATTACAATTTTCAGAAAGGAGACCTCGTAAAAGGTATCGTTTGCGGCTACGACAGCCAGGGCGTAATGGTCGATATAGGCGCTAAAACAATTGCCGTTGTTCCAACCCGTGAAGCCGTTGATAAAGACGAAAAACTTGAGGACAAATTTGAAAAAGGTCAGGAATATGAATTTTTGATCATTAGAGAAGAAGATGAGGATGGAAAATTCCTGCTCTCTAAAAAGAAAGTTGATTTTGCTTACGCCTGGAAAGAACTTGAAAAAGCTAAAGCCGATGACGAAACAATCCTCGGTACAATTGTCGGAATTGTTAAAGGCGGTATTCTCGTTGAAGTTTCCGGTGTCAGAGGTTTCGTTCCTTCTTCCCAGCTGAGAAGTAAAGAAACAGATCTTGAAGTTGGCTCAAAAATTGAATTGAAAATATTGACTCTCGACAGCCAGCAAAATAATTTTATCCTTTCAAATAAGAAAGTATATGACGATAGCGCTGTCGAAGCAAGAAAAAATGTATTTGCACAAATTGAACCGGGGCAGGTCGTAAAAGGCGATGTTGTCCGTATCACTGATTTCGGCGCTTTTGTTGACCTCGGCGGTATAGACGGTTTGCTTCCTCTTTCACAGCTTTCCTGGAGATGGATTGA
>CALUYR010000026.1 GCA_944325045.1 Candidatus Gastranaerophilales bacterium | reverse complement strand
GAATTAAAATTAAGAGTGAAAGGGAAGAACCTATCAGAAGTGTTCGGGTTTAATTTTGGCGCAAATTAATGAAAATTTTATATTAGAAACAATTAACATGATAAAACTGCATAACCTTGATATCAGAACTGTTACTCTGGCATTGAGCTTAAGAGATTGCATTGATTCTGATGTCAATGTTGTTTGCGAAAAAATTTATAATAAAATAACCAAATATGCAAAAAATCTTGTTGCATACGCAGATGATCTGGAAAATGAATACTCAATTCCGATAATAAATAAAAGGATTTCCGTAACCCCGATATCCCTGATAGGAGAAGCCTGCAAGGATCCTGACTATGTAAAAATCGCCCAAACTTTAGATAAAGCCGGGGAAGAAGTCGGTGTTAATTTTATCGGAGGCTTTTCAGCGCTTGTTGAAAAAGGCTGTACAAGAGGCGATAACCTTTTAATAGAGAGCATACCCGAAGCATTATTAAAAACAGAAAGATTATGTTCATCAGTAAACCTGGCAACATCAAAAGCCGGTATAAACATGGACGCTGTCTTAAAAATGGCGCATATAATAAAACAAACAGCAGAATATACAAAAGATCGTGACAGCATAGGAGCAGCAAAATTAGTATGTTTTTGCAATTCCGCAAGTGATAATCCTTTTATGGCAGGGGCATACTGCGGTTTTGGAGAGCCGGAATGCGCATTAAATGTCGGTGTTTCAGGCCCCGGAGTTGTTCGTGCGGCAATTGAACAGCTTTCAAAAGACGCTGACTTAACGGAAGTTGCAGCAACTATTAAGCAGATTGCATATAAAATTACCTCTACAGGAGAACTCGTTGGAAGAAAATTAGCGAAACGCCTTGAAATCCCTTTTGGGGTAATTGATTTATCACTTGCACCGACACCGGCTGAGGGGGATAGTGTTGCAGGAATTTTTCAGGCCATGGGGCTGGAGCATGCCGGAGCACACGGCACAACTGCCGCGCTTGCCATGCTTAATGACGCGGTAAAAAAAGGAGGAATTATGGCCTCATCACATGTTGGCGGATTATCAGGAGCATTTATTCCGGTTTCGGAAGATGCCGGCATGATTGAGGCTGCTCAGAAAGGCTGTCTGACTTTTGACAAGCTGGAAGCAATGACAAGCGTATGCTCGGTTGGAATTGACATGGTTGCGATCCCGGGGGATACTCCGGCGGAAACAATTGCAGGTATGATCGCTGATGAAATGGCTATTGGTATGATAAATAAAAAAACTACGGCAGTCAGAATTATTCCGGCGATTGGCAAAGGCGTCGGAGAAAAAATCCATTTCGGAGGCCTTCTCGGAGAAGCGCCTATTATGCCGGTAAATTCGCTTTCTTCTGCCGGTTTTGTTAACCGCGGCGGAAGGATTCCGGCACCTATACATAGTTTAAATAATTAATTAACAAAAAGGAATTTTTTAACATGGTAAAAACATTAAATGAATTAGCCGGCGAGCTTAGGTCGTTAATAATTGAACTAAATTCGGATGCGCATAACAGAGTTAATTTCAGAGCAGAAAGATATAATAACTTAAAATTAAGCATGGATGTTGCAAAAGAAAAAATTCCACACATTACGATTACTGTAGGAATGTCTGAAGGTACATATAATATAAATAATTTTGAAAAAATGAACGGATCACTAGGTGTTGATGAAAAATACGTTCAAAGGTGGTTTTCAAAGCAGGGGGTTGCTGATAACTTAAAAGCGGCCTGGAAGCTGCGGATAGAAAACCGCGGTAAGATTACGGATGTAGAGTAGTAAAAAAGTTTTTGTTTTTATGCTAAACTATAACTAAATAAAGCAGCCGGATAATCGCGCTTTAACAAAAGTGAGGAAAGTCCGTGCATCCAAGGACAGATTGCCGGAGAAATTCCGGACGGTGTGAACCGGTGGATAGGACCACAGAAATGTAGACTGCCGATGGATTTATCTAAATCACAGGCGATGGTGCAACGGTGAGTTAAGAGCTTCACCGGCGGTATTGAGAAATACCGGCCAGGCAACCCCCAATCGGATGCAAGATTAAATGGAAGGTTTTAACGTTGTCCGCTACTTCCGAAAAATCGCTAGAGATTGAAAGTAATTTCAATACCAGACAGATGATTATCTTGAAACAGAACACGGCTTATGAGCTGCTTTATTTTTTTTTTTATTAAGTTAATCTACAGCCGAAAAAGTATGCAGCAATGTCTGCTTGGACGCAGAAACTGCCCGTCAAATCCGATAGTTAATCAAAAAATCTTGAACGACACTATTGTATTCAGCCGCAATTTATACAGTAACGGCTTTGGGCTGAGACGGTTTATTTAACATAAAATTCTGCTTGAGTAAGCGGGGTTTTAGGCTTATCAGCAGAATATACCTTCATAATATATGCCCCGCGCTCGTTTAAGACAAAATAATCCGTATAATACTTTGTTTCTTCATCTTTCAGACGGATTCTCCGCGACATATATAAGCTGTAGCCAAGATATTCCGCATCCCCTTTTTTGATAATCTGAATATTCAACATTCTGGAATTTTGAATTTCCGGCATAATAATAAGATAATATATTCTTGAGCCGGGGATAAATACACTTGAAAAATTAAAGACATTTTCTTTAGTAATGGGCTGTTTGTTAAAAATTATACTTGGTTTTTCACTACATCCCGATACAGATATCATCAGAATAAACAGCAGCAAGCAAAGAAAAAGCTTGCAGCACCGCAAATCCCAAACTCTTTTTAGGCAAAAAATCTTTTTCATTATTTTTTCAAACTCTTTATACGATCCTCAACAGCAGAAACAGCAGACTGATCCTTATTATATTTCAGGAATAATTCATAGTTCTTTATGGCTTCTTCTTTATTTTTTTCGGACTCATAAGCAAATCCCAGTGCATAATATGCGTAAGCGTATTCGGAATTTATTCCTATAGCTTTTTGGAAACACTCTTTGCTTTGGGCAACATTTTTCTGATTAGCGTATACAAGGCCTAGATTAAACCAGCCGTCGGCATATTCAGGTTTTACAAAAATAGCTTTTTTATAAAATTCTATTGCATTTGCCTCATCATTTTTTAACTTATAGACATTACCTATTTTCAGCAAAGTAACTTCATCGGAAGGGTTAATGGCTAAGGCTTCTTTATATTTTGCAATAGCTTCATCATAGCTTTTCTTTTTATAATTTTCGTCGCCCTCGGCAATCAAATCTTTATTTTGTTCAATTTTAGGGTTATCAGCATTATTAACCGTGGCAGCTGGTTCGTCTGTAAGCACAACTGTCTGAATTTCACCATTGGAAGATATATTATCTTCTAAATTATCATTCGAGTTAATTTCCGCGATAAAATCAGCAAATTCTTCGCTGTAGGTAGTATTATCAGGGCTCATGGAAATTGCTTTCTGGTAATATTCCGAGGCTTTATCGTTAATCTTGCACGCACGATATGCTTGGGCAAGGCCAAAATAAGCGGAACTGTCACTCGTGCCTCTGGAAATAGCCTTTATAAACATATCTGTTGCATTAGAATAATTTTGTTTTTGCAGATCGACTTTTCCCTGCGCAATAATTGCATCGGTTAAGTTATGCTGAACAATCTCGCTGTCCTTAACTTCAAGGATGGAATTATACAACGCGATTGCTTCTTCATAACGTTCAAGCGCGTGCAGGACTATTGCTTTATTTACTTTAATATCTGTATTATCAGGTTCTGCCGCAAGCACTTCATCATAATACTTAAGGGCATTTACATAGTCCTTTTCTATATGATAGCAGGCTGCTAATTCTTTTTTTGTATTAACATCATTGGCATTTAACGTAATTGCTTTTTCATAATTTAAAATAGCATTTTTATAATCTTTCTGACGCTGATAAACCAGACCTAAATTTTTATAAACCCTTGAATCTTTCGGGAAAAACTGTGAATATTTTTGATATTCGGAAACAGCCTGAAGGTTATTACCCATATCGGCAAGAAGATTTCCGTAATCAAACCGAAGAGAATGCAAATTCGGGTTCTGTTTAAAAATATCGTTAAATTGTGCAAGCGCCAAATCATTTTTGTCAAGATTCTGGTAAGCCAACGCAAGGCAGACTTTTGCAGTTAAGTTTGCGGAATCTTTTTCCACGGCTTTTTCTAAAAATTCAACAGCTTTTTCGTAGTTGTTTATTTCAAAAAGAGCAATACCATAGTTTGAATAATCATCGAAATGATTATTATTATTCACAAACAAGTTTTCATATTCTTCGGCAGCTTTTTCGGGGTTGTTGTCAGCGAGGTATGCCTGCGCAAGACTTTTTCTTGCCTCCCAGTGCTGGGAATATGTATTTAAAAACAAATTATAATTTTCAATAGCAGATTTATATTCTTTCATTTGATACTGAACATTTGCTATATTGAGATAATTATATTTATATTCCGGGAAAATTTTCAGCGCATTTTCGTAAGCGCCCAGCGCCTCTGTGTATTTTCCTCTGGTTTCGTAAATGCTTCCTAAACTGATATAGACAAAAGCGTCGTTAGGGCGCAGTTCAATAACCTTTGTATAAGCTTCAATTGCTTTATCGTAATCATCCATATCAGTATACAATCCTGCAAGTTTTGTATACAACATAGCATCATCCGGCGACAATTTTATTGCTTCCAGAACTTTTGCAACTGCCTGGGAATATTCATGCTGGTACTCAAGCGTGCAAGCTTCCTGATAAAGCGTACTTGCCTCAGGTGTCATTGCAGCGTATCCCGGATAAGATGCAGTTAAAGACAATATTAGTGCTGTTAGTAAAATTTGCTTTTTAATTGTTTTAACTCCTTATTTTAACAATATAATAACAAAAAATCATATTTGTGTAAAGCTGTGGGAATAGACCTTATGATTTAAAAGAATTTCAACTGTCTTTATTATCATAGTTTGATCCTCACTACTATTATTATATTCTATATCACTCAGATCGGAAAAGCTTTCAACCATACGGGCGATATTTATATATAATTCATCTGTTTCATTTTGAGGAGAATTTGCTTCAAGCATTCTAAAAATTCTTACAAGTTCCAAATCTTTTGCATCGGCAATTGCGGCGTCAAGTCCTGCGCCAAAGGCCATCACACCGAATACTCTGTTAACCAGAGGACGTATATCAGCCGGGCAGCCGTTCGAAATATTTGAAAGTCCGACAACTGTTTTAACAGGAGGGTCAAAGGATTCTTTTATCATTTTTATAGTATTAAGCGCCTCAACAGCCTGCGACTGATCGGCGGTAATAGGCAGCACCAAAGGATCAAAGTAGATCTTTTCCGTATCCAAGCCTTTTTCCAAAAACTTTTCATACATGTCAAATGCAATCTCAAGACGGCCGTCTGAAGTTTTGGGAATCCCGGATTTATCCATTGTCAACGCGATAATATTACTATTATTTTCAACAGCAAGATCAGATAATTTATCAAACCTTTCAGGATCATTAGATGTGCTGTTTATAATGGTATCAGAGCGGCTGTTACAAACCTCAAAACCTGCTTGCATTTCTGAAAAATTAGTTGTATCAAAGGAAATTCCTTTTGTAGAATTTTCCAAAACCAGCTCAACAAGCCACGGAAGAACTCCTTGGAACGATCCTTTTGCAGGCCCCACATTCAGGTCTATAAAATCCATGTTTTCCTGATGCGTAATTAACTCTCTAAAAAAATCTTCATCTCGTTTAAGCAAAGCCTCTTTAACAGCTTTTGAGATTATATGAATATTTTCACCTATTAATAACATACAAATAGTTTATCACAAAAAGAACTCCTATCTGTTTTGTAACAAATTTATAATATCTTCTTTTGTTATAGAGGGGTCAATCTCATTTATGGAAGTAATACCGTTTTCAACTTTTTCGTTAAAAATTTTTTCTAACAGATTTCTGTTATATCTATACAAAATCGAGCCGTGCTGCAGGATGTAACCGTTCTTGCGGCACTGTGCCGAACCTATAAGTTTTTTACCCTGATAGCAAAGATCTGCGCCGGTTGAAATCAGCATGCAGTAATCGAACTTTGTATTAATCTTCTTAGTGCTGCCAAAATCAAGGTTAATGCCTATTTGGGCAAACTTATCTATTAAGATTTGCGAAATTTCGGCATAGGATTTAATTACACTTTCACCTGCCTGAAGGTAATCTGCCGGACAAATAAAACTGTATGTTATCTCGTCATCGTGAAGAAGAGCCCGGCCGCCGGTAAGCCTTCTTACAACATCGACCCCCTCATCAATAAGAAGCTGCTTATCAATAAACGAATCAGACTGGTTTCTGCCGATTGATATGCATGCCGGAGACCACCCGTAAAGCCTGAAAATTGGTGTTTTTGCACCATTCTTTATTGCGCTGTCAAGAAGTTCTCCGTCAAGCCGCATATTTTCTTCTCCGGTGTAAACTCCGTATGGAATTACTGTATACATCAATTTTCTTTATCCCGTTTCTTCAGATTTTCTTCAAACTGCTTAAAAACATCGCTTCCTACAAACTGTTCCAGTGCTGCACGTTTTGAATAAAATACTGCCCGCGCTTTTGTCTGTTCATCAAGAGCTGTTCTGTAATACGCGTCTGTTACTAAAACTATCTCACGCGATAAATTTTGAGCTGCTTCATAGTATTTTTTTCTTTGAGAAACAATGTCATCTACCATTTCCAGACTTTTTTTGGCTGTCATGTAGTCATTGTAAAGATTGACAGTCAATTGCTGAAGATCTTCTATTTTTCTGATAAGAATAATCATATCAGCGTCGGTAACTTTTGTATACTTGTAGTTAAGCGCTTTTGTATCCTGGGACATTATACCGAAGATATTGCTTCCGAGCATGGAACCGGTTGCAATAATCGGATTCCCTATGCCGGCTCCGACAAGAGTTGACATGCTTGCTATATTGAGAAGAACTTTTTTTATAGATTTTTCATTAGGCTTGTCCTCTTCAGGGTTTGAAAGCTTATACAGCGCAAAGCTTATTGTATCACTCTTGGCTGCGGCTCCCTGCCATAAAAGAGTTAAATCCTCATACATATCTGCCTGCTCTAGTTCAAGTTCTTTTGAAATCTCTTTTGACATGCGCTTTATACTTAAATCCGCGTACGTAAGATCTCCCGAATCTATTTGATCTAAATCCGCCTTAACAGTTTCTTCCTCAACATTCTGTTTTATTTCAACAAACTTTTTTTCAGGGTCATCAGTTAATCCGACGCGAAATGACGGATCTTTAATATTTGCGTCATTAACATCTTCCAGCTTAACATTTGCTCCGAATGCAGGAGGGATTAAGGTTAACATAAATATTACGGCTAAAATCTTTTTCATTTTATCTGCTCCTGCCCTTTAAATAATGCTGTATTATAGTTGTACTGATACATATTCAAGCCGTCGACAACCTTTTTCCCGGCCAGACGCTGCAATTCAAGATGATATTTCTTCGCCTGCTGAAGATAGTAAAACTCTTCCATAATCATGTTATCATACAGTGAAGAAGATATTGTAATTTCCAGTAAATCGTCCGCCTCCATGGCTTTAGAGAAATTTTTGTTATAAAGCAAAAGCTTTGATCTTACTTCTTTAAGCTGGGAAAGAGAACTTTTATAGTTATAATAGGAATTAATTATCTTATCCTGCAAATTCTCTATTAACCCTGCAAGTTCAATCATTTCCGTATCTGTAAGAGGTATTTCCGTTGGGATATTCTTTTTATTAATCAAATTTTGCGCCAATCTTCCGGCCGCAAATGCTGACGTCTGCATAAGATAATCCCCGCCCATCATTGCAGGCGCAAATGAAGCTCCGGCAACCAGTGCAGACAATGTTTTAGACATTAAAGAAGCATGTATTCTCCGCTGGCTTTCAGGTGTCGCAAGTTTTTTCAGCGCAAAACCTATTACCTGGTTATTATCAACTGTGCCCTTCCACAATGCCTCTATATCCTGCAAATCCTTTTCTTTCTGCTTTTGTATAATCTCCTGCAAAGATGAATCATCGTTTATTACAAGAGAACTTTTCAATTTTACGTCGTTTTTA
The DNA here is from genome assembly GCA_944325045.1 of Candidatus Gastranaerophilales bacterium. GTDB lineage: Bacteria > Cyanobacteriota > Vampirovibrionia > Gastranaerophilales > Gastranaerophilaceae > UBA1221. The sequence continues at coordinate 5,097 of CALUYR010000026.1, read as the reverse complement.
GGTATTTCTATTTTTTCGGGAGTAACCCCGTCAAGTGTTATATCCTCTGCAAATGCACTGCCTAAGATACTACATAATACTACAACCAAAATTACTAACTTTTTCATAACAAATTTATAACACAACTAAAAGAATAAATCCAATGATTGATAAAGTAATAAACCCATAGATTGTTCTTTATAAACAGCAAAAAAAGTAGAATAATAATGTGAAAGAGGTCGTTTTGGATAAGAATACAGAAAAGCACAAATACACTTCCGTACCGAAATTGGAAATGGCCAAAAACTTTTTATCTCAGGCTGAAAAGCTTCGGGAAAAAAGATTGTATAAAGAAGCTGTTTCTATATATTTAAATGCTATTTTGCTAAACAGAGAGGATGTAACATCATATTACGGACTCGGTGTATGTTACAAATTTCTTGAGAATTACGCAAAAGCAATAAAAAATCTTGAACAAGCCGCAAAACTAAAACCCGATTTTTATGAAGCTTTTTATGAACTTGGTATCTGCCACCTTAAAGAAGGAATCCCTTGCGGTGCCATAAAGAATTTTGTTCAGGCAATTCAAATTAACCCTGACAACCCTAATGCAATCTTACAGCTTGGAATTGCTCATGAACTTTGTGATGAGCCTGATATGGCTTTAATGGTTTATGAAAAATTAATCGAAAATTCTCCTAATTACATAAAGGCTTATGAACATAAATCCACGCTTTTAATGAAACTTGAAAAATACAACGAAGCTTGCAAAACTCTGCTGGATTTAATAAAAATAATACCTAATTATTCACAAGCCTATTTTGGAATAGCTGCCTGCCTTGAAAAAACGGGCAAACAGACAGAGGCTCAAAGATATTACCGGAAATTTTTACAGCATAAACCTGAAACTGATAAGGCTATCTATGCAAAAACAAGGTTAAAGCAGCTTAAAACTAAGCATTCTAATTATCTAAGCCTGGTCTAATCTTCCTCAAGACTCAAAACAGCCATGAATGCTTCCTGCGGAACTTCTACGCGGCCGACTGATTTCATGCGTTTTTTACCTTTTTTCTGTTTTTCAAGAAGCTTGCGTTTCCTTGATATATCGCCGCCATAGCATTTATCCAAAACGTTTTTGCGCATTGCTTTGATATTTGTCCTTGCAATAACTCGGCCGCCGATCGCTGCCTGAATCGGAACCTCAAACAACTGACGCGGAATTATATCCTTCAATTTTGAAGTTAATTTTTGTCCTATGTAAAAAGCGCTGTCCTCATGGCAAATTACAGAAAGCGCATCGACAACTTCTCCTGCAAGCATTATATCGAGTTTTACGAGTTTTGAACGCTTGTAATCACAAAATTCATAATCCATACTTGCATAACCCTTAGTTCGGGATTTCAGCTGATCATAAAAATCTGTTATAACTTCGGACAAAGGAATTTCATACTCCAAATCCGCACGAATTTTATCTATATAAGACATGTTTTTGAAGATTCCGCGCTTTGTCTGAGCCAAATCCATCAAAGTTCCTACATAATCATTTGGAGTTATTATTGAAACTTTTACATAAGGTTCTTCAATGTAATCACGGTATTGAGGCCCAGGAAGATTTGCCGGGTTATCGATTTCAACCATTTCACCGTTTGTTTTATAAACCTTATAAACAACAGAAGGAGCCGTTGTAACAATAGAAAGTCCGTACTCCCTTTCCAGACGCTCTTGGGCAATTTCCATATGGAGCATTCCCAAAAATCCGCAGCGAAAACCAAAACCTAACGCAGATGAGGTTTCCGGCTCAAAAGTAATACTGCTGTCATTAAGCTTTAACTTTTCCAGCGCTTCTTTCAAATCCTGATAATCGTCATTATCAACAGGATAAAGACCTGAAAAAACCATCGGCAATGCTTCTTTATATCCCGGCAAAGGTTCAGGCGCCGGGTTGTCAGCATTTGTAATCGTATCACCCACAAATCTTGTAAGTTCTTTAATAGAACCCGCAAAAAATCCTACATCACCGCATTTAAGCTCCTGCACAGAAACTCTCATAGGAGTTTGATACCCGAGTTCAACAACTTCGAACTCTTTTCCGGTTGCCATAAACCTTATACGGTCTCCGACTTTTATACTGCCGTCTACAACCTTAAAGAAACACAATGTTCCGAGATACTGATCATAAACACTGTCAAAAACAAGTGCACGTAAAGGTTTATCTATAGTGTCAACGGGCGGAGGAATAAGATCTACAATAGCTTCCAAAACTTCTTCTATTCCTATACCTGCCTTTGCGCTTACGGGAATCGCCAAAGACGCATCTATTCCCAAAACTTCTTCTATCTCTGATTTAACTCTTTCGACATCAGCAGACGGCAAATCTATTTTATTAATAACCGGTATTATTTCCAGATTTTGTTCTGCTGCCAGGTAAACATTAGCAAGTGTCTGGGCTTCAACACCCTGCGTTGAATCAACTATAAGCAATGCGCCTTCGCAGGCAGCAAGGGATCTTGATACTTCGTAAGAAAAATCCACATGGCCGGGGGTATCAATTAAGTTCAGCTCATACTTTTTCCCGTTTTTAGCTGTATAACTCATTCTTGCTGTATTAAGCTTAATTGTAATACCGCGTTCGCGTTCAATGTCCATCGAATCCATTATCTGATTCTGCATATCGCGCTGGGCAACAGTGCCGGTTTTTTCAAGCAAGCGGTCTGCCAGGGTAGATTTTCCGTGGTCAATGTGGGCTATTATACAAAAATTTCTTACATTTTCTCTGTATTTCATAAGTTTATTATATCATAAAGATTATGAAAATTTTAAATATTAGTCACTTTCAGCGATAACATTTGTAATCAGTTCGCCGTAATTGTTAACATGTCCGTCTGTTTCTTCCACGATATATCTTAGTTCAGGTCTGTTTTCTATTGCTTTTCTGGCGGTTTCCATGGCTTCTTCTATATCTGTAAATTCTCCGATTAATGTTTTTGAAAACTCTGAATAATCTTTTTCTGTATAAACGTGATACATAATTTTTTCCCCTTTCAATTAAATATTACTACAAGAAAAAAGTTTTAGCACAATTAAAACTGTTTTAACAAAACCGACGCATGAGCTTCTATTGCCATACACTGGCCTACCGCGTCAAGTTTTTCTTTGGTCTTTGCTTTTACAGAAACTTTATCTGTGTCAATATCAAAAATCCTACACAAAACTTCTTTCATTTTAGGAATATAAGGCATCATTTTAGGCTGCTGGGCAATTATGTTACTGTCGAGGTTTACTATTTCGTAACCTGTTTCTCTTACAAGGTTATAAACATGTTCCAAAAGAACAGTGCTATCAGCGTCTTTATACTTCGGATCCGTATCGGGAAACAGTGTTCCTATATCAGAAAGCGCCAATGCTCCGAGAAGAGAATCTATAATCGCATGGATTAAAACATCCGCATCAGAATGCCCTAAAAGGCCTTTTTCGTGGGTTATTTTTACTCCTCCGATTATTAAATCCCGACCCGGAATTAGTTTATGAATATCGTATCCTGTACCTATTCTATACATATTTTAGACCTTCTTACAATTCTTGCTGCAATTTTCTTTTGTACACTCCGGCTCTGCGTGAATTGACACTGAACATTTACCGAATTTTTTGCATATACTTTCTTCTATGTCGTCACAGATTTTATGGCATTCACAAATTGTCATCTGCGACGGAAACAGAAGTATAAATTCAATATCTTTTTCAGGGCCGACGCTTCTGGCTTTCAAACTTTTATAGCCGGTTATGCCTTTTGATTTAAAACCTGTTATTATATTTTTTATTTCATCAAGTTCTTTTGGCGGTAAAGATCCGTCCAAAAGATTATTTAAAGTTGTCTTTGAGATAGAAAAACCCGCCTTGAATATAAATATTGCAACTCCTATTGCTATTATCGGGTCTAACAGCTGAATTCCTGTAATCTTTATAAGAACCAAACCGGCCAAAACGCCGAGGGATGAATAAATATCTGTCCTTAAATGTTCGCCGTCAGCAAATAATGATACAGAATTTGAGCGTTTGGCAACGTTAAACAGATAGGAACTTACGAGAAAATTTGCAACAACCGCAAATCCCATAACAATAATTCCTATATTACTTTCGATTTCAATTTCGTATCCGAAAAAAAGTTTTTTTACTGCCTGATAAATTATGTATAATGAAGCAAAAATTATCAGTCCGCCTTCTATAAAACCGGACATATCTTCATAACGACCGTGGCCGAACGGATGTTCATTATCTGCGGGTTCTGAAGATTTTATTACGGCAAAAAAGGTTAAAACCGACGCCAGAAAATCGCTTAGAGAATGAATTGCCTCTGATATTATACTTATGCTGCCGGAAATTATTCCGGCAAAAATCTTTAATGCAATAATTATTGCATTAGAAGTTATAGACAAACCTGCTGCAAGTTTTTTCTCACTCTCTATTTGCATACAACTTATTTTGTCACGGTTTATAATTTTTGTCAAAAAAAAATTAAAATAAAACCGGCAATTGCCGGTTATAATAACATATAAACTCTTTTAACACATCCAAAGAGTTTCTTTTTCATACCTAATCAAACAGCTAAGACTATTTTTCAATAGCTTTTTCTGTTTCTTCAATCTCTTTAATAATAAATATTAATTTATCTTTAAAAAACTTAAGAAATAAGCCTATTTCATTTTTAAAACTGTAAGCTCCCGGCCAAATTATATAATTATACATATATCAGTGCTCCTTAATACTTCTAACCTTAACACTGACAGTTACGACAACAAACCTCCCGGACTTTAAAAATTCAGGAGGTTTGTTAAGCTATTGTTACAAAACTTTATTTACATTTATGTTTGCCATTCCAGCTAAGCCCGTCACATTTTAGGTAATCCATATTCTCGTTATAAATTACCCAGGCAGCGCAGCCATAGCCGTTACCATCAAAGGAACGATTCTCATCACACGCATCTTCAAAAGGACGTAATGGATCATCAGCTAATCCCATTGGTTTAATAGAATTTTCAAATACCCAAAAATAAAATATATCACGGCCTATCGTGTTTGGCGGAGCTGTTCCGTTTATATCCACAGAAAAGTCCGCGCAAA
>CALUYR010000025.1 GCA_944325045.1 Candidatus Gastranaerophilales bacterium | reverse complement strand
TCGGCAGCATCGAAACTTTAATAAAATCTAGCACAAATCTGGCTGATTTAATTTCTACAGTTGATAAGAAGCTGGATATAATTGTACAAACACAAGGCGACGAATTTTCCGCTGATATTGAAGATATCAAAGACAGTATCGGCAGCATCGAAACTTTAATAAAATCTAGCACAAATCTGGCTGATTTAATTTCTACAGTTGATAAGAAGCTGGATGTGATTGTGCAAACACAAAGTGATGAATTTTCTGCTGATATTGAAGATTTAAAAGGGAATATTGGCCGTATTGAAGCTTTAATAAAATCTAATGAAAATCTGGCTGATTTAATTTCTACAGTTGATAAGAAGCTGGATGTGATTGTGCAAACACAAGGCGATGAATTTTCTGCCGACATTGAAGATATTAAAGAAGATTTGAGTTTTCTTAAACATAATATCCACCCTGATTCGAACATTTCAGAACTAATTAATACAATAAATAACAAGTTTGATATTATTACGCAGAACAATCCTTCGGACATAGCAGATTCTATCAGCGGCAAGATTGACGCTAATTACGAAGAAATAAAATCCGATGTCAGCTGTATACAAGATAATATCAGCAGCCTGCAAGAAAAGTCAGAAGAAATTAAATCTGTACTTTCTGACGTTGAAAAATATTCAGCTGAAACAAATTCTGCAATAAACGAACTCGGCAGCAAAACAGATGAAATATCCGGAACATTGGAAACTATCCATTCCGTTTCAACAGGTTTGGAAAATAAAATAGACGGACTGAGCTCAGAAACAAGAGTAATAAGTGAAAAATTGGAAAACATCCAATCAGAATCCGTTTCCGGCATAAAATTAGAGGATCTTATAAATACACTCCACAATAAAGTGGATATTCTTGCCATGTCCGAAGATAACGACGTGCAGGAAGAGATTAGCGAAATAAAAGAATTAATAGAAGAACAGCTTTCTATTATAAAATCCTCTGACAAAAATTCAAGTGTAGACGAGTCTTTGCGAAAACTATTAGACGAAATTAACAGAATAGACGCAAATATTTCAGGAATAGATTTTTCTCAAAAAACCAAAGAGATAAAAGAGTCAATTATCACAGCAGTAGTTTCCGCTGCAAACGAAATTTCATTTGTAGAGGAAACCGAGGAAATCAAAGATTTTGTTAACGAAAGGACAAACGAACTTCACAGAACCTTAATGGATGTAAAACATCAGCTGTCCGCAATAACAAATAACGGCGATGATATGGATCTTTATTCATATACGCTGCAGGATGTTGAATCTGACTTAGCAAAATTGCGTCTCGGTCTTAACGATCTTGCCAGCAAATCTTCTGTTAATGAAATTTGCGTAATTTCAAATAACATTAATAAAATGGCAAAAGCAATGGATGATTTGCGCCAGGCGGTTGTGGAAACCGAAATCAAGCGTGCTGAATCGGAAAACATGAACGAGCATATTCTTAGTATCAGCTCACGGGTTAATCAGCTTTTACTGTCCCAAAAAGAAGTTGATAAGGCTATTCTTGAAAAACTTGAGGACAATTCATCTGCCATTAAATTACTTGATAATACTCCGATAACTTCGAGTATCGAAAAGGTTTTGGTTGCAATGGATGAGAAGCTGTCATATTCTGCAAACCTGAATACTGTATTAAAAAATGTTATGATGTACCTTGGCGAGTGGATGGACGGAACAACCGAAACCCTCACTGGCATATATGACAAGACTTCCAAAGCTTCAAATATCAAAGATATTATAAAGGAATTACGCTCGGAACTTCCGCAAAACAATAATTTAATAGACAGACTGGAACAGAGATTTAATGAGCAGGAAATTCGCCTTGATCGTTTGGAAAAGCAGCTTGACAGAATGAATAACATTCTCGCTTCAAAATCAGATTCTGATACTTTGGACAGAATAGACAAGATAGATGAAAAACTCACAAGATTAAGCGTAAATATTGAAAAGCTGGCGTCTTATGTTGAATAGTAAAAAACTAATAAAAGAATTAAAAAAAGATCTTACCCCTGACAACGTGCTTGCCACTGTAGAGGAATGCTATGCCTACGCCCAGGATGCTTCTAATGTAAGAAAAATAACAGCAATACCGGACGCAGTTGTATTTGTGAAATCTACAGAAGAGGTTTTGCGGGTTGTTAAAAGTGCAAGGCGTTATAAAATTCCGGTAATTTGCCGAGGTGCAGGAACAAACACTGTCGGTGCCTGCACAGTAGAACATGGAGGAATAATTTTAAATTTCTCAAAAATGAATAAAATCATCGAGATTAATAAAGAAAATATGACAGCCAGAGTTCAGCCCGGAGTTGTTCTTGGAGATCTTCAAAAAGCTGTCGGGGAATACGGCTTATTTTATCCGCCTGATCCTTCAAATTTAAGAGTTTCAACAGTAGGCGGAAGTATTGCGCAATCCTCCGGAGGTGCCAAAACATTCAAATACGGGTCGACAAAGGATTACATTCTGGACTTGCAGGTAGTAACCGCTGATGAAAAAATTTTAAGAACAGGTTCCAATACGGTAAAAAACGCCACCGGTTATAACCTTACAAGCCTTTTTGTCGGGTCTGAAGGAACATTAGGGATTGTAACAGAAGCCACTTTAAAATTAATCCCTAAACCTGAAGCTCATAAGGTTATTATGGCTTACTTTAATACAGTTGAAGAAGCTGTTGACACTGTGAATATGATAATCGCACAAAGGATTTCGCCGGCAGCCATTGACTTTATGGATGCAAATGCAATTAAAACAGTTGAAAAATTTTATCCGGCCGGATTGTTATGCGACAAAGAGGCTGCACTTATTATTGAAATTGACGGATTTATTTCTTCAATAGATTATCAAAAGAAGCTGATCGAGGATATTTTAGAAAGGACAAATGCTGCGGCAATTCAGATTTCTGACAGCGAAGAAGAATATGAAAAAATATGGACTGCAAGACGTTCGTCAATGGGAGCTTGTGCTAAGCTTAAGCCGAACGTTACAACTGACGACGTTATTGTTCCGCGCTGTAATCTTGCAAAACTTATCCGCGGGATCAGAATGATATGTGACAAATATCAATTAGAGGCTTGTCTTGTAGGGCACGTAGGAGACGGGAGTGTCCATCCGCAAATCCCTATTAATTATAAAGATGATGATGAGTATAAACGCTACAAGCTTGCTAAATCAGAAATATATGACTTAACAGCTAAACTTGGCGGAATATTATCCGGAGAACACGGCATTGGAGCCGAAAAAAGACCGTATATTTCAAAAGTTGTTAACGGTGTTGCTCTTGATTATATGCGGGCAGTTAAGAAATTATTTGACCCTGAAAATATTTTAAATCCGTATAAAATATTTTAGATTTACTAAAAAAACCGGCTGATAAATATCGGCCGGTTTTAAAATAGTATAAATTTTCAAACAGCTTATTTCTTTTCAGCGTCTTTTTTTGCTTTTTCCTGTTCGATCTGTTTTACCTTTTCAGAACTTTGTTTAATGCTTTCCTGAACAGCTTTTTGAATTTCATCAGGGTTATACTCGCTGTTTACATATTCAATTTTAGCATTTTTCTTCAAGGATTCTACAAGGTTATCGATGTATCCCAGTTGTTTTTGGTTAACAAGATATTCTTTTATACTGCTTTTAACCTTTTCAAACGGTTCCTGGCCGGCAGCCATTCTGTCAGTAACTAAGATGATATGGTAACCAAACTGACTCTTAACCGGGCCGACAACAGTGTTAGGTTTTGCTTTGAAAGCTGCTTCTGCAAACGGAGGCACCATTTCATTTTTTGCAAAGAAACCAAGTTCACCGCCTTTTTCAGCTGTTGTAGGATCTTCGGAATTTTCTTTAGCGATTTTAGCAAAAGAAGAAGGATCATTTTTAACTTTTGCAAAAAGGTCTTTTGCTTTAGCTTCTTTAGACTTAATTTGTTCATTAACTTTTGCTTTTACATCAGCTTCTGACAAATTTTTATTAGCAGGATCTGACTTAACGATTTCTGTTAATTCGTCCGGGTTAACAGAGATAAGTATGTGTGATGCTCTAACCTTTTCAGGATATTTGAATTTATCAATATTTTTGTTATAGAAATCTTTTATCTCTGCGTCAGAAACATCACTGCTGCCTAAAGATTCTGCTAACTTTTTCATTTTAACCTGTTCTTTCAGATCTTTTTTAAAGTCAGCAGCAGTCATACCGTTTTGTTTAAGAATTTTGTCTAACTGTTCTTTTGAACCGACTTTATCCACAATTGTTTTAACTGCTTCTTCTACATCGGCATTGGTAACTTTTATGCCTCTTTTAGCAATTTCTTCATCCAATAACGCTTTTATAACCAGTTCATTTACAACTCTGTTTTTAATCAGGTTGTACATAAAGCTGTTTTTAGGATCTTTAACATCGATCCCAAGCTGTCCGAGCATACCGCCTGAAGCTTGCTGATTAAAACTTTCATCAAATTGGCCTTGCGTAATTTTTGTATTATTAACTTTAATAATTGTTTGCGTTGATTTCAAACCGCAGCCAGTGAACAAAACGGCAGATACTGCCAGTGTTGTCAATAATTTTTTTCCTCTCATCAAATTCTCTCTTTCTTTTTACTTTGAGTAATCATGACTAACTTTATGTATATAATAAAACAAATCTGTTAAAATGTTAAATACTTCATCAAAATTTATATAAGAATTGTTAAGCAGGAGAATCGAATTTCCATCCTGGCAAGAGGCCGGCGCGAGTGTAAATTTAATTCTTTTTATTATTTCAGGCGGCAGCTGCTTTTGAATAAGTTTCCATTCAGGCTGGGTGTAGGGGGTATAAATTCTGATATTATCGTTTGTTTCTCTTATAACCGAAATTTTTACATCACTGGCGGCAAGTCTTATACGGATAAGTTTTATTAAATTTTCAACGCTCAAAGGCGGCTTGGCAAAGCGGTCTTTCCACTCTTCTGTAATATAATCCAATTCAATATCACTTTTTACATCCGCCAGACGTTTATATTCTATCATTTTTTGTTCTTTAGATCCGACCCATTCATCCGGGATAAATGCTGTTACATTAATATCGACAATGGTTTCAACTTTAGCTTCAACATGTTCTCCTTGAAGTTCATGCACTGTTTCTTCAAGCAGCTGGCAGTATGTGTCAAAACCGACATTTACCATGTGACCGTGCTGTTTTGTTCCAAGAATGTTGCCTATTCCGCGGATTTCAACATCTCTTAATGCTATCTGATAACCGCTTCCAAGTGTTGTAAATTCTTTTATTGCCTTTAATCTTGCAACGGCTTCTTTGGTCATCTCTTTTGACTGTTTATAAAAACAGTAACAGTATGCTTGTCTCTGACTTCTTCCGACTCTACCCCGCAGCTGATACAATTGGGCAAGCCCGAACTTATCCGCATCATGAATTATCATCGTATTTGCATTTGGAATATCTATACCATTTTCAATAATTGTTGTTGCCAGAAGAATATCGTATTCATGATTTGCAAAATCAATGATTACTTCCTCGAGTTGTTTTTCATCCATTTGACCGTGACCGATTGCAATTCTTGCATTAGGAATAAGCTGTTTTAGCTGCATGCGGAATTCTTCAATTGTTTCAACACGGTTATAAAGGTAAAATACCTGGCCTTCGCGATCTAATTCATGGATTATGGCATTTTTTACCATATTTTCATTCCAGGCACCGACAAAAGTTTTAATCGGAAGTCTGTTTTTAGGCGGGGTATTTATAACTGAAATATCTTTTATGCCGGATAGCGACATATATAACGTTCTTGGAATTGGGGTTGCAGACATTGCTATTATATCAATATTTTCCCTGAGCTGCTTGAGTTTTTCTTTATGCCGAACGCCGAATCTGTGTTCTTCATCGATTACAAGCAGCCCTAAGTCCTTAAATACTATTCCGTTTTGCAGAAGTCTGTGTGTACCTATAACAACATCACATTCTCCGGTTGCTAAATGTTTTATAGTTTCTTTTTGTTCTTTTGCCGTTCTGAATCTTGAGAGAAGTTCTACATTTACGCCAAAGGGTTTAAATCTTTCAGACATTGTCTGATAATGTTGAAATGCAAGTATTGTAGTCGGAACTACAACGGCGGCTTGCTTGCCTGATGTTATTGCCTTAAATATGGCACGCATTGCAACTTCTGTTTTCCCAAAGCCTACATCGCCACAAATAAGACGATCCATAGGATTTTCACTTTCCATATCAGCTTTTACATCCATAATAGCCTTCATCTGATCCGGGGTTTCTGTAAACTCAAATGCCTCTTCCATCTCAATTTGCCAATTAGTATCCGGGAGAAACTGTATTCCTTTTTGCATTTTTCGCCGTGCATAAAGCCTAAGCAGGTCATACGCAACTTGTTCTACTTCTTTTTTTACACGGGCCTTGGTTGATTCCCAATCCTTGCCGCCAATACGGGAAAGTTTCGGTTTTATAGAGCCTGAGCCTCTGTACCTGCATAGAAGATTAATTTGCTCGGCAGGGATATGAAGTTTGTCTTTGCTTGCGTATTCAATGGTCAGGTAATCTTTCAGCTGTCCGTCAATTTCCTGCTGAGTAAGGCCTTTATAAATCCCGACCCCGTGAACACTATGGACTACATACTCTCCTTCCTGAATATCGTTTATACTTTCAATATATTCTGCTTTTTCTTTATAGTAGGAGCGTTTTGTAGAAGTTATTTCTTTATTTCTTTTGTTGAATAATTCTCTGTCGGTTAATATGATTGTCTCAAAATCTTCCCAAATCCCGCCTTGTGACGCAATAGACTGAATATAGTTAACTTTGTTGAAAACATCTCTTTCATACAAAATTTCTTTGACGCGTTCAGGGTAATCTGTTGCTATTGTTATATTATTATTGTCATGTTCTTTGATAAACCGGGCTATTTCGTCAAAATTTGCTGTAAAATTTCTGATTGGCATTGCGTTAAATTCAACGATTTCCTGGTTATCTCCTTCTATAAAATTATCAAGGCCTATACGCATAAACCTTGCCATATTTTTTTCAAATTCTTCATAGGTAAAATGGTTAAGGCGTTTTAGCGGTTTTATCAGGTCAAGCTTAAGATTTTCATCTAGCTGGGTTTGAAAATTCTTATCTAAAAATTCGTATTTTGCGTATACTTCAGAGGTTTCATCGGTTACAATAATATAATCTTTGAAATATTCAAATATGCTTGTAAGTTCGTTATTAAAATATTCCTGATAAACTTCTATTCCTTCAAAGTAGCCTTCTTCTTCGGAAAATCGGGTTATTTGAGGTGCAATAAATTTATATGCAGGAAGAATTTTTACTTCTTGAATTTTTTCAATAGATTTTTGTGTTTCGTTATTGAAATACCTTAAATCGACAACTTCATCGCCCCAGAGTTCTATTCTAACGGGATTTTTGTCTAATGAGAACACATCAATTATATCGCCCCGTATGCTAAATTCTGTTACATCATTAACCATTGTGGCTTTTCTATAGCCGAGATTTACCAACCGGCACGCGAAATCCTTTGTATTTATTTCATCGCCGACCTTAATTGATATCGTATTTTCAGTGAGGAATTTTTCTTGCGGGAACTTTTCCAACAAAACCTTTACCGGCGCAATCACGAAACCGGGCTTTGCAAGCAGAACTTTAAGCTGTTCTGCGTAATCATATTTGTTAGAAATTATTGTTTCATACATCGAGATATTTTGAAACGGCAGAATTTCTGCATCTGTGTCAAATGCATGTTTGAGATCGTTTTGATATTTCAGTGCATTTTGTTCGCTGGAGGTTATAAATAATACTTTTTTCTTAGAAATTTCACCGGCTTTTACTGCAAGAAACAGCCGCAGCAGAGAAACAAGACCTGTAACTTCAAAAGGAATCCCGCTTCTTACATTATGTCTGAATAAATCAAAATTTTCATTATCTAAATTTTTGACTGAAATCATAATTATATATTAACACAAACCAAAGGAACGCTTCCGAAACAAGATCACAATGACATTATGACTATGTTTTATGCAAATCTGGCAGGGAATTATATATACCCGGAATGAAAATATTGAAAAAAATATAGTAATAGTTTATAATAATAATAAGAATTATAAACGGAACGGAGTATTAATATATGCAAAAGCCAATCATAGTAAGCATTTCCACCGAGGGGGGGGGGGCAGACTAAGGGCCTGAACCCTATTACTGCAAGGGTTCCGAGTACCTTTATTTCGCTTTTTGATTGGTATAAGCACTTTTTACAAAGTTTTTGGAGTTCAGCCGGATGCGGATTGAGTTATCTTATCCGGAAATTTTCGACTGAAACGGGAAAGATTTTGCGAAACAAAATGTTTCGTTGTTTTGGGCTGCAAGCTTTTTAGATATAAAGGAGGATTTTTTATGAATAGTTTTTTAGAGAATTTAATTCCTTACACAAAGAAAATAAAGGGGATGTCTTCTACATCCCACACAGCTAAGCATTATGTAAGAGCGGACTACTTCTTTGGCAGAGCCGCGTTTACATTAGCGGAAGTGTTAATAACTCTTGGCATTATCGGCGTTGTAGCTGCAATGACAATACCCGGACTCATTGCTAATTATGAAAAACAAGTCACTATTACAAAATTAAAAAAGGCACAATCTGTACTTTCCCAAGGTATACGCTTAATAGAAGCTGATAATGGAGATATTTGTTCGTGGTATGCAACAGCATCTAATAAACCAGTTGGAAGCACATTTATGGATAATTATATTCTTCCTTACTTCAAAACAATAAAATCAAGCAGCGTACACTCTAGTACAGATATGCGTATATATGGGTATAAAAAAGCGCATGATGTTTTTCTTTACTTAAATGGATCTGCCGTCAACAGCCGCTATGAAGCGGAAAGTTTTATTAGTCCTGATAACATGTATTTTGGCTTCAATTTGACTGATAATAGAGGATTTAATATCGGCGCAATAAATGCCTCGCCTTTTATACATGCTTGGCTCCCGGTGCTTGTTGATATAAACGGCCCGACAGGCCCAAACAGAGTCGGAAGGGATGTTTTTTTCTTTGAAATTCTATCAGAATACTGCGGCCCGGCTAAAGTTGTAGGAAGAGTAACATCCAAAAGTATGTCTGGATCAGATGGGTATAAACTCAAGATTCACTATAATTCTGCAATTGAAAATTGCCAAAAAGGGCAATCCGGGGAAGGCTGCTTTGTAAAAATTCTACATGACGGCTGGCAGATCAAAGATGACTACCCGTGGTAATTAAATATTTTTTATAGATATTCCCCGTGCAGGTCTGTACCGCCGGTTTTTATGAGGTGATATTTATCCGCAAGTTTTTCAACAGAACTTGCAGATCGGAACTTTATAATGCCTCTGTGCCGTTTGTACGGATAATAAACTTCCAGCCCGTCAAGTCCGTATGAAATAAGCCTTTTCACAAATCTGTCCATATTTATTGCCCAGCAGCAGGCAGGATGTGCCAAAACCGCAATCCCGCCGGCATTATGAATTGCTTTTATAAGTTTTTTTATATCGCGCTTGGCAAAAATCCGAATAATATCCCACTCTGTTTCTTTTTTGGATTTTGCGCAAAAACTCTGCAATTCTTCATTATTAACATCAATCCCGTACGCAAGAAGATGCAGGAATACATATCCGCACCAAACATCAAATTCTACAGCAGGAATTATAAGCTCACTTGACATAATGCCGGTCTTTAAATATGCGTCAACAGTGTTATGATCACAAATGGCTATTTTTTTGTATTGCTTTTCTAAAGCTTGGTTCAAAATACCTGCAGGATCCGCCGCCCCGTCCGAAAACGTTGTGTGAATATGCAAATTAACCGAATTGTTTAAATAATCATCCTTTGTAAATGAGTTTATTATATCTTTGTAATTTTCCATTGTTTTTTTAACTATATTTGTAATAAAATAGACGATATAAATAATATAACATAAAATCCAAAACTCGGAGAAAATATGCAAAAAATAAAAGTTGAAAACAATTTTGTATGGATAATTCTGGCGGCAATAAGAATATATAGCGCAAATTTTTTAAAATTTTGCGGTTATATGCTATTCCCTGTTTTAGGCCAAATTTTGGGATTGCTGCTAATCTTCTGTCTTGCGGGTTTATATGCGGTGTACCTGCCAGAACTTATGGAAAAATACCCGGCATTCAAAGATCCGTCAACAATGATTCTTTGTATCATCGGAATAATTATTCCGGGGCTTTTGATATTTATGAAAGCGTTTTGGGATTACCTGGTTGCATACGGGGCGCTAAATTCCGTTACTGAAGGATTTTTAACAACGGGCAGAATATATGATTATCCGGCACATAAAGCTACTGTTACCAGATACTCTGTAAAATTTATAGGCTTATGGCTGCTTTATTCCATATTCTGGCTTGTCTCATGTATTCCTTTCTTTTGGGTTGTTGGTGCTGTATTATTTATTTATTTCATATTAATATTTCAGGTATTCTCTTTTGAGCCGGAAACATCAGTCAGCGGCTGCTTCAAAAGAAGTTTTCAATTGATAAAAGGCAATGTATTCAGAACATTATTAATTATGTTAGTCATTGGAACATTTACTCATGTACTCTTTGTTCAGGGATTTTCAGTGTTTTTTGACTTCACAAAACTTACTCAGGTTTTAAGTGAACTATTCCAGGAAACCCTTGTAGGATACATTCCGATTGACTCGATAAATGACAAAATGTTATCGGTAAATCCTTCTTTTGATATGCTGACTCCGGTAAAAACAGCAAACTTTTTCGTGTATCAAATCGTTGCATTTATCGTAATAGGTTTCACGCTTCCACTAAGGAGTATCACATGGGCTTTGTGGTACAAAGCGTTGAACGACGAAAAACCTAACAGAATTAATAATAAACGTGTAACAAAAAAACTTGATCCTGAAATTCTTGACAGAGCCAACAGAAAATACAAAGATTAAACTTTATTGGAGCACAAAATGTTTATCTGTAAAAACTGCAAGTCGGTCGATAAATTTGAGTTAATGTTTTCACCGGAATATCACGGCCCAAGACGATATGAGCAGACTTATAATAAAAAAAACGAACTTCAAATATCCGTAGACGGTTACACTTTTATTCCGGATTTGCAGTTTATGAATGAACACGCTGTTTGCAGATATTGCGGTCAAATTTATATGTGGGATTACGATTATAAGGAATGAAAAATGAGAACAGACAGAAAAAATAATGAGTTAAGGAAAATAAAATTTACTAAAAATTTCACCAAACACGCAGCCGGATCAGTCCTTGTCGAATTTGGAGATACAAAAGTAATAACAACAGCATCCATTGAAGAAGGCAAGCCTAAATGGATGGATAAAAATGATCCGCGCGGATGGTTAACAGCAGAATATTCGCTTCTGCCTTCATCAACAAACACAAGATGCCAGCGGGAAAGAACAAAAATATCAGGAAGAACCCAGGAAATTCAAAGATTAATAGGCCGCAGCCTTAGAGCGTGCTTTGATTTGACTAAAATTCCTGACTTAACAATAACAATTGACGCAGATGTAATTCAGGCTGACGGAGGTACCAGAACTGCAAGTATTTGCGGAGGGTTTATTGCACTGAAAATTGCTGTTGAAAAACTTCTTGAACAAGGAATTATAAAAGAAAATCCCATAATTGAACCAATTGCCGCGGTTTCTGCAGGAATTATCGACAATGAAGTAAGGCTTGATCTTAACTACGAAGAAGATTCCCATGCCAGAGTCGACAGCAATATTGTACTTACCAAAAGCGGAAAAATTATAGAATTTCAAACTACTGCAGAGGGTGAACCGTATGAATATCAACAAATGCTCAATATTTTTGATACTGCCAAAAAGGGAATTGATCAAATTATTGAAATGTATGATATGATTTAGTATAATAAAATCATATCCGCAAAAAAAGAAAGGAGAATATATGAAAAAGTTATTGATCTCATCTATGGTGTTTACAGTTATGCTTACGCCGGCAGCCATTGCCGCAACTTCCGATACCGGCACAACTTACACAGAAAAATTTATACAAAAACATACACAAAAATTAGTTGATACTGAAAAGAAACTCCAGGAACAACAAAAAGCTAACCAGGAAGCCGCTGAAGCTAAACGCCAGGCAAATCAGGAAGCCTGGGAAAAGAAAAAACAAGAGTGGAAAAATCAGCAGGAACAAAAACAAGCTGAAAAAGAAAAAAATAAACAAGAACTGCAGAAAAAAATTGAGAAGAAAAAACAAGCTTGGCAAGAATTAATATCTGATTAAGGTGTAGAAATTAAGGAGATATAAAATTATGAAAAAAGCAATAGTATTCTTGATGGCAGCCGCAATTCTTTCATCAGGAACCGCATTGAGTGCAGCAGCTCAAGAAGGCCCTATTACCAGATGGCTTAACAAAACAACGGCTAAAATCTCAAGAACCGAGCAGTCAAGTTATCAAAAAGCTCAGGAGAAAAAACAAAAAGCAGAGGCTAAAAGAAAAAAAGCCGAAGCGAAAAGAGCTGCCAAAGAAAGAAAACTTGCTGCGAAAAAAGCTGAAAAAAAGAAAAAACAAGCTGAAAGAAAAAAGAAATGGGAAACTAAAAAACAGCAATGGAAAGATTTATTTACATTTGATTAATTTGATATTAACAAAAAACATCGGAGAAAATTCTCCGATGTTTTTTAATTGAAAAAGTATGGGGAAAATTATTCAAATACCGGTTTTGGGCCTTGGAAATCAGGGCCTTTAGGAGGCATTTTCATAAATTGTTTTTTATGATTCTTTTCAAATTGTTTGCGGCCTTCTTCTTTCATCTTTTTCAATTCTTTCAACTGCTTGTCTGTCAGAATTGATTCAAATTCTTTCATATTTTTTATTTGGATATCACGTGCTTCTTTCTTAAGTGCACGAATTTCTTTTCTTAACTGAACGATTTGTTCTGCCTGAGCTTCTGGAGCCAGTTTTGAACGTTTCACCGCACTAATTTCTTCTCTTTTCAGTTGGATCTTTTCCATAACCGGCTTGATTTCTTCAAAACCTTTTTGGTGAATTTGTTTTGCCTGTTCTTTTTGCGCGTCGGTTAATTTCAGGCGTTTTTCAAATTCAATACTTTTACGATTTTTAGGTGGCTGCTGCATTTTCTGACAAGGTTTGTCAATTTTTTGTGTTTTATTTGCAGGCGTTTGAACTGCTGTGTCTGCCGCAAATACCTGGGATGACATTGTTAATGCAAGTATTCCTGCTAAAATTAAAACTTTTTTCATTTTTTCCGATCC
>CALUYR010000024.1 GCA_944325045.1 Candidatus Gastranaerophilales bacterium | reverse complement strand
GTTGAAGCTGAACCGGGAGATGTGATTACGCTTCTTGATGAAGAAAATTCAATTAACGTATGGGCAGATATTCTTAACACTATTAATTATGAACTTACCTGCCGTCTTAAAGTCCGTTTGCCGCGTGTCTATACAAGATAAACGATTAATTGAAGCTGACCGGGGATATGCCGTACAATTTATTTGGAGGTAATTATGGTAAAAATTGGTGTAATCGGTCTTGGATTAATAGGCGGATCTATTTTTAAAGACCTTAAAAAGTTCGGATATGACGTTATTGCAGTGTCGCATTCCCAAAACGGAGAAGGAATTTTTAAGTCTTATGATGTACTCAAAAACTGCCAAATAGTTTTTGTCTGCACTGCAATGAACAAAACTCTTGAGGTTTTGGATGAGCTGGAAAAAATTCTGCCCGCAAAAACAATTGTTACTGATGTTTGCAGCCTTAAGGGTTTTGTGTGTAAAAAATTAAGACCGTATATTTTTATCCCTTCTCATCCGATGGCAGGCACTGAAAAAAAAGGTTATGAAAATTCATTAGAGGGATTGTTTAAAGATGCAACGTGGGTGCTCACTCCGTTTGCCAATACGTCAGATACATCTCTACAGCAGCTTACAAAGATAATACAAGATTTCGGGGCAAAACCTTTAATTACTTCTGCCCAAAAACATGATGAAGCCGCCGCACTAATTTCTCACATGCCAATGCTTGTAGCCCAGGCTTTATTTTTAACTGCAAGTGAAAATAAGCTGGCACTTGAGATGGCCTCAAGCGGTTTCAGGGATATGACACGTCTTGCGCTTTCCAATGAAGAAATGGCAAATGACATGATCTCGATGAACCATCTGAACATTCAGGATGCAATTTTACGACTTTATAAATCCGTAGGTGAACTTACTTGCGGAAATTACCCGGAATTAATTTCCAAAATTAAATCCGAGCGAGCTAAAATGTTTATGCATAAATAACTTTTACTTGATAATAAAAAAACGGCGGGATTTACCGCCGAGATAAAAGTATGCAAAACCCAAGTTCTCTTGGGAGGTTTCTTTATAAATCCCTAAATTAAGGATTTTAAATATCGTTTTACTATTTATATTGTACCATATTAAAAGACTTTATGCAATAATAGGTTTTACGATAGAAGGAGAATTCACAAAAATAAAGCCGGTAAGTTTTTTACCGGCGTGCTTTACTTGTTAAAAGTAAAGAGGTGATGATTATTTATGTATAAGTGGTTTTTATAATTTACTTCCTACAGACTTGTACAAGCCGATGTAATCAACCATACATTCGATATTCTGCTGTGCAACAAGTTTGTCTATACTTAGAAGGTTTTCCTGAACCTGAATTAAGTCTAACCGGGAGATTGTGCCCTGGTCATATCTTTTTTGGTTATAGTTAAAATCTTCTCTTTCAAGTTCAGCTTGCTTAATTGTTTCAGCCATTTTTTCTTTATCTTTTTTAACTGCAACAAGCGCGTCATTTATTTCCTGAATTGCAGTAAGGTTTGTTTTATAGTATTCCTGCAAAATTCGTTCATAAGTTGTTTTTTGTAATCTTAAATTAGCCAGACGTCTGCCGCCGGTGAATATCGGCAGCATAGCTCCTGCTGCAAGAGAACCGAGCATTCCGCCAGTTGACCAGGCACTTCCGATATCAGCCGCGTTGAATAATGCAATACCTGTTAAATTTATTGACGGTAAAAATTCCTTTCTTGCAACGCGAACATCAATACCTGCTTTTTCAACCATTTTTTCGGCTCTTAAAAAGTCCGGTCTTTGTACAATTATGTCGGTTGAAATTTCAGCAGGAATATTCCCGGTAAAACTTATCTGATCATACGGAGTGAACTTTAATTCAGAAACATTTTCAGGACTTTCTCCGATCAACACTGCAAATGAATGCAATAATTGTTTCTGCTGTTTTTGAAGTTCAATCAAATCTGTTTGACCTGCGACAAGATTTTTATTTGCCCTTACAGTATCTGCAGTAGAAACAAGTCCTTCTCTGTTACTTACCAACATAAGGTCATAAATATCTTGTCTTATATCAACAATTTGTTTTTGAAGTTCAATTATTTTATTCAATCTTACAATATTTAAGTAAGTAGTTCCGACAGCACTTGCAACTGAAATATATGCTGCTCTTTCATCAAGTTGGGATGCTTCATATAATTTTTTAGATGATTTAGTTTTGTCTCTGTTTTTAAGGAATATATCAACCTCATAATTTACATAGGCAGGTGTTGCAAATCCCCAATCCCAGCTTGAAGCTGACGGCATTTTGGTGTAGTTTGGGGCAAACCCGGCGCCGATTGTAGGCAGTTGATTTGCAAACTGTATCTTTGTATTCTGATAATATTCTTCAACCGCAAGTGTTGCCATTTTTAAGTCATAATTATTTTTGATTGCTTTATCAATATATGAACTTAAGTTTGTATCATTAAAATTATCCCACCAGTTTATATTAATATATGCATATTTGTAATCATCAGATTCTTTTTGATGTTTACTTTTGTTAATCATGCTCTTGAATTGTTTTGGGGTTTTTGCGGAGTCTGTATCTTTAGATTTTGCAAATGCAGGCATGATATTCATGCTTAGCAAACTCATTAAAAGTGTTATGGTTAGTATCTTTTTCAATGTTTTAATTCCTTATAATTTTCTGCTTGCATTTTGAACAATAATATGTTAGCATAATATTGTTGTAAATGCAACATATTTTTTTTACAACATAATTTGAACTAAAAAAATAAACGGGAAAATATGGAAGATTTGAAACAGCAATATAGTAATATTCCTCATTATACAGAAAGTATATTTTACGAATTAAAACAGACTGCAAGGGTTATGAAGATATATGCATCTCAACTGTTTGAGTCTTTGGATATCAGACTTTCACCGGATGAATATTCCGCACTTGATACAATCATGTGTAATCCCGGAATATGCCAGAGAGATTTAGCAAAACTTTTGTTGAAAGACAGATCTAACACCGGCAGGATTATAAATACTTTGGAAGAATTGGGATTAATTACACGTACAGTTGATACAAAAAACAACCGGCTTGTAAAAAATGTGTCTATTACACAAAAAGGTTATGATAAATTAATTGAAATTAATGACAGAATATTTGATCATTTCCAGGATATTTCTAACCAAATTCCGCCGGAAGAAGTTAATGCAATCCGCTTGTCACTAAAACGGCTGAGAGAAAATCTGGAAGAAAATGTTGATAATAAAATATAATATTATATATAGTATGAGGTAGAAAATGGAAGAAAAAAATATCGAAACAAACGAAGAATTAAAAGAAGAAGGTAAAAAACCCGTAAAAGGAGTAAAAAGAACGATAACGTTTATTGTACTTGCGATAGTTGCAGTTGCGGCAGGATTTTTTATAGTCGATGCACTTAAGTATCAGTCTACCGATGATGCTTACGTGGAAACAACAACCGTTTCTGTTGCCCCGAAAGTAAGCGGTGAAATTATTAAGGTTCATATTACGGATAACCAGACTATCAAAGAGGGAGATTTGATTGCCGAGATAGATCCTATTGATTACGAGATTAAGCTGGATGAGGCCACTGCTAATTATGAACGTATGCTTCTTAATCAGAAAAATGCAAAGGCAAACTTCACTGCCTCCCAAACGAATATAGAAGTAGCTAAAAAAGATTTAGACAGATATACAAAGTTATATGAAGAAGGAGCGGTATCAAAACAAACACTTGATGCAGCCCAGGCAAAATATGATGCAGCTCAGGCAAACTTAACAAGTGCAGATCAGGCAATTCTCTCTGATAGCGCAAATAAAGTCGCTGATGCTGATTTGAAAGTATTGAAATCAAAAAAAGATAAAGCTGCTCAAGATTTGTCATATACAAAAATTTATGCCCCACAATCAGGCACTATATCAAACAGACGTGTTGAAAAAGGTATGTACGTAAATGCCGGTTCGCCTCTGTGTGTAATAGTTCCGAATGATGTCTGGGTTGTTGCAAACTTCAAAGAAAATCAATTGCGCGGTATGAAACCGGGACAGGAAGTTGATATTAAAGTTGATACTTACCCGAATAAAATCTTTAAGGGTAAAGTCGACAGTATACAAAGAAGTTCCGGCGCCAAATCAAGTTTATTCCCTCCGGAAAATGCCGTTGGTTCGTTCGTAAAAATTGTACAAAGAATTCCGGTTAAAATTGTATTTACCGAAAAAATTGACCCTAATGAGTATACCATTGTACCGGGCATGTCTGTGGTTCCAAAAGTCAGAATAAAATAACAAGTACTTTAAGATAACGAATCAAAAATTATGAAACAAATTGTATTACTTTAATCCAAACCGGATTATTGTAATACAATTTATTAAAAAAATAAATCAGGGGAGTTATGACAAAAGAAAATACGACAATAATTGAACAAGAAGAATGGACGCCTACAGTTAACCCTTGGCTTCTAATTTTACCCGTAATGCTTGCAACATTCATGTATGCTTTAGATGAAACAGTTGCAAACGTTGCGCTGCCGCATATTGCAGGAACTTATTCCGTCAGCAGCCAGGAATCTATTTGGGTATTGACAAGCTACCTTATGGCAAGCAGTATTGTTATTCCTATGATAGATTTCTTCTGTAAGTTTATTGGACGTAAAAACTTTTTTATCCTTGGCGTTTTTATCTTTACGGTTGCGTCATTTATGTGCGGGGTTGCAAACTCTATAGGCATGATAGTTATAGCACGCGCACTGCAGGGCTTTGGCGGCGGCTGCCTTATGCCGATGGCTCAGTCCGTTTGTATGGAAAGTTTCAAAGGGGAAGCAAGAAATAAGGCGATGGCTGTCTTTGGACTTGTTGTTGTAATTGCGCCGATTTTTGGCCCGGTTTTGGGCGGATGGATTACTGAAAACTGGTCTTGGCCGTATATTTTCTTTATTAATGTTCCGTTCGGATTGATTTCAATATTTTTGGCAAGAAAATTTCTCGAAGATCCGCCTTATGCCAAAAGACAAAAAAATGTTCATCTTGATAAAATGGGATTTTTATGGCTTTGCGTTTGGCTTGTTCCATTACAAATTGTATTTGACAAGGGAAATGACGCGGACTGGTTTAACGCGCCGTGGATCTGCTGGTTATCAGCAATTGCACTGACAGGTGGAATTCTGTTTTTTATCTCCCAAATTATCGGGAAAAAACCAATGGTTAAATTAAATGTTCTTAAAGATTCTAATTTTTTATTCGGAACATTTATGCTAATTTTGATAAATGCAGTTTTGCTGGCCTCATTGGCAATACTTCCGCAAATGCTCCAGAACATGCTCGGATACGACGCGTTTACAAGCGGACTGGCCATAATGCCGCGCGGACTTGGGGCGTTTTTGGCATTAATTATTTTTGGCTGCCTGGGCAGCAGATTCACTTACAAAACTTACGGAATCGTAGGACTTTTTTGTCTTGCGCTCGGCGGATGGATGCTCGGATTATTAAATCTTCAGATCAGCCCGATGAATATTGTTATTCCTAACTTTATTTTCGGAATAGGACTGGTATTTACGATGATGCCGATAACAACGCTTTCGTGTATAACTTTGAGAAATGATCAGATGACAAATGCTTCCGGCTTCCAAAATTTATTGAAAACTATAGGCGGTGCATTGGGAACATCACTTGTTGCAACCATGATTTCAAGATTTTCGCAGGTTCACCAGCATGGTTTGGTTAAGGCCTTGAGTGAGACAAATACTGTATTTCAGGAAAGATTAAACAGCTATGCCGGAACATTTATTCATCAAGCCGGAGACAGTTTAAATGCGGCTTATATGGCAGGGAAAATGTTATATAATCAGCTTATTCAACAGTCTACTTTGTGTGCATATATGACAACATTCAAAGTATTTGCTATCGCATGTTGTGTTTTAATCCCAGTTATGTTTTTATTAAAAGGGGAAAATCATACTGTTAAAGAAGAAATTGTAGAATAATGTCTGAAGAAAAAAAAAAAAAATAACAAGTACTGAATGGAAACCGGCAATAAATCCGTGGATAATGATTATCCCCGTAATGCTTTCAGTATTTATATATGTACTTGACGGAACAATAGGAAACGTTGCATTACCGCACATGGCAGGAAGTTTTTCTGCAACCAGAGATGAATCCATGTGGATTTTGACAAGCTATCTTATTGCGGCCGGAATTGTTATTCCTGCTGTAGATTTTTTTAGTAAAGTATTTGGAAGAAAAAACTTTTTTATCATAAGTATTATGATGTTTACAATAGCCTCAATGCTTTGCGGCATGGCTAAAAATATCGAATTTATGATATTTGCAAGAATTTTACAAGGTTTTGGCGGCGGCGGTATTCTGCCGATTTCCCAGGCGATTATAATTGAGAGTTTTCCCAAAGAACAAAGAGGAGCTGCGACTTCTGTTTTCGGTATGGGAATAATTTTGGCTCCGATAATTGGGCCGGTTTTGGGGGGATGGATTACTGATAACTGGACTTGGCCTTGGATTTTCTTTATAAATGTTCCGTTCGGCTGCGCGGCCGCAATCCTTTCCCATAAACTAATTGAGGATCCGCCTTATGCTAAAAAACAAAAAAATGTGAAAATTGATTCTAAAGGTTTTTTCTATCTTACCATCTGGCTTATAACATTGCAAACTGTTCTTGATAAGGGAAATAATGCAGACTGGTTTAATGCAACCTGGATAAGATGGACATTTGGGGTTTCAGTTGTTGCTTGTATATTATTTTTTCATTCTCAGATTACAAATAAAGAATCACTTATTGATTTAAAGGTTTTTAAAGATAGAAATTTTTCTGTCGGGACAATAATTCAGGTTGTTATTCAGGCTGTTCTTTATGCTTCACTTGCTATTTTACCTCAGTTTTTGCAAAGTATGATGGGGTATACTGCGTTTTTAAGCGGAGAAACCATGATGCCAAGAGGGTTTGGGAGCATGCTTGCTATGTTAATAACAGCTTTACTTTCAAATAAAGTTGATAACAGATTTTTAGTAATGATTGGATTAATGCTGCTTGGAGGAGCGTCTTTGGAGTTTGCGGCGTTAAATTTACAGATTTCAAATATAAATATTATTATCCCGAACTTTTTCATGGGGCTTGGCATGGGGCTTTCAATGGTGCCTATAATTAACTTATCAGTGGACACGCTGACAAACGAACAGATGACAAACGCCACAGGGATCCAAAATTTATTAAAAAATATTGGCAGTGCTGTCGGAACATCACTTGTTGCAACCATGCTTACAAGGTTTGCTCAAGTGCACCAGTATATGATGGTCGGGAAGCTTAACGACTTAAATCCTGCATATATTGAACGCTTACAATCAACTGCCATGTCATTATCTAAATACACACATCAGTCTGTGGCTGAATACATGGCTCAATATTCTTTATACGGGCAGCTTATTAAACAGTCTAATTTATGGGCTTTTATGGATGCATTCAGAGTATTTGGTGTGCTTTGCCTTATCATCATACCGCTTTTGCTGCTTATAAAAAAACGCAAGGAAGCATGATTTAATTATATTTGTTTCCAGTTTTTCCAAAGTGTTGACAAAAAAATGATTTTATGGTATAAAAAAGGTGGGGTAAATGTATATTTATAAGTCTTGTCAATCGACGAGACTTTCTTTTTCGGGAAACCGCCTGGATATATGAAAAATACGGCTCAAACAATAAGAAAAAAATTACGTTCCCTTCAAGATACAGAGTATCAGAAGTTTTCGTCTGCACTTTTGCCTGGAGTTGATAACGTGCTTGGAGTAAGGCTTCCGGTATTAAGAAAACTTGCAAAAGAACTAATAAAGCAGGATTATAAAATTTTGCCTGATTATGATGATATTTACATGGAAGAGACCATGCTTCGGGGCATGCTCATCGGCTTAATGAAGGATGATCCTCGAGTAATATTAAGTTATGTAAACAAATTTTTGCCCAAAATTAATAACTGGTCAATTTGCGATAGTTTTTGCTGCGGTTTAAAGTTTACAAAAGATAATATGGAATTAGTGTGGGACTTTATAGTTCCGCTGATTTCCTCAAAGGAGGAATATAAAGTCCGTTTTGCGATAGTAATGATGCTTGATTATTATATTAATGAAAATTATATTGATAAAATTTTGCAGCTTATAAAAAATGTAAGGCATGAAGGTTATTATGCAAAAATGGCAGCGGCCTGGGCGCTTTCAATGTGTTATATAAAGTTTCCGGAAAAAGTGTATTTGCTATTAAAAAACTCTAATCTGGATAGTGAAATTAAAGCTAAATCAATCAGAAAAATCTGTGAATCGTATAAGGTTTCCAAAACGAATAAGCAGAGGGTGAGAGGGTTAAAATAGAGTAATTACTTGCTTATATTAATAACTTGTTTTCCAAATAATATAAGACTAATACCGGAAGGGCTTGTTTTCAAAGAGAACATATTTTTTCGTTTTTCTCTTGCAAGTTTCTTTTTAACTTTCTTGTTAATTATCTTAAGAAATTCTTCTTTATTGCTCAGAAGAGTATTAAGTTCAGCTTTGTTTATTTTATTGTAAAACCGCTCATCAAGCTCCCCGTTATCGTAATATTGTTTAAAAATTTCTGCAAATCTTATAATAAACTCTTCGCGATATTCTTCTGAAATTCTGAGTAAATTCCAAACATAATTATTATATTCGTTAATCAATTTTCTGTAATTAACTTCTTTTTTGATGTCAGGATGTTCATTTAGAAATTTAGTAATTTCCGAGTATTCATCGCAAATAAAATACACTTTTCCTTTATTTTTAACAGAAGAATTTATGTTATCTTTTCTGTAATAAACATAAGGTTTATCGACAAGAACCAATTTTTGAGCAAGCGCAAGGGTTTTAAAATTAAAGGAAGTATCCTGATAGCTTGCGCCCGGGGTTTCAAGGCATTTGATGTTATTTTTAATTAAAAAATCTTTTTTTAATATACCGCCCCAAATCATGGTTTTATTTTTCAGAATTTTATGATACTCCTTGTAAGTAATAATCTTATTTACGAGATAAGTGGGAATGGTACCGACATTAATGCAGGTATCTTTTTCCGGGAAATATTCATACCAGTTACACCTGACGTTATCAGCCTGAAATTTTTCTGCAATATTCCAGAGATCTTCATACATTTTTCTATCGGCGAAATCATCAGATTCCAAAATCCCGATATATTTGGCTTCAGCTTGTTCTATACCGAGATTTATACTGTTTCCGTAGCCTGAATTTTCTTTGTGTATAACTTTAATTCTTGCATCATTTTTGGCATACTCGTCGCAAATCTTACCTGATGTATCAGTTGATCCGTCGTCTATGCAGAGAATTTCAATATCCTTTAGTGTCTGATTGACTAAAGAATCCAGACATTCTTTCAGGTAATTTTCCACATTATATATTGGGACAATTATTGAAACTTTTGGCACGGTTTTACTCTCTTAAACACACTCATACATCCGCTTTAATTGTACCATAAATCTTATTTTTTTCAATAAAGTTATATTTTATTTGAATTTTATTCCAAGAATTTTAATTTTTGTTTTAGGCATTCCGTTAATAATTTGTTTGTCTACTGAGTAGAAAGTTTTAATAAATTTTTTGAGATAACTTTTAAACAGCAGATATTGAAGGTTTTGACAATTGTTTTTGTTAATATATTTTGAATATTTTTCCTGATTTTTGACTATATATTCCGGAAAATTTTTATCAATGATTACATTTGCATATGTATAAGATTCTCTGCCGAAAATGTCTTTTCCATTTTTAATACATTCTTCAATATACTGTTTCTGGTAATTGTCAGAAGTGTTGTACTGTTGTTCGGGCATGGCAAGTTTTTTCTCTATAATTTTGTCAACTCCGCCAATGTATCCAAAGTGCCATCCGGCATTTTTTATTCTTTTGCCTTTACAGAATCTTAGATAAGTTGGAAGCCCGCTTTTAGAGTATTGATAAAATTCTTTTGGTTTTAATGTTTGTTTGGGATTTAAAAGATCTGAATATCGGCAGATTTTAGCCCCTGATGAGTAAGGACAGTTCAGGCTGAACATATTCAGGTAATAATAAAATGTTAATAGCTGTGGAATTACAATTCCTTTTTTATATTTTTTTATTATTTCGGGCTTGATAATCTCATCACAATCAGAAATTATTATTATGTCATCGTCTTTACAATCTTTTAAGCCGCGCATAATTGCATCTCTGTGAAAATTTTCATACAGCCATTTATTGCCGAAATTATCAGTTTCAGCCTCATCCAGATTTGGAAAATCTGTTACTTTTATATAAATTATTTTATCTTTGAACTTTTCAAATCGTGATAATTCTTTTTCAAATATAAATGGTTTGTCAATACCAGTGTGAGTTTTATTGGCTTCGACCACTACAAATTTATCAACGACATCATTTAAAATATTAAATCGAATTTCCGCCATATTTATTTCATTAAAAAAATGAAAACAATCGTATATCATTATTTAATATCCTTTCACATTAATTTTGTATAAACCAAACCTATAATAAACTTTCATCCAGATATTTTTTTATATCATTTATGATATTGGAACGTTTATGCTGCCAGATATATTCTCCAAGCGGATGTTTGTTGAAAAAGTAATTTTTATTTCTTTGCATTAAAGCTTCTTTTTCCGGCATATGCTTGGTTGTTGTGCTATGGTTATGATATACAAAGGCAGTATTTATATAACCGACTTTGTATCCTGCATAAAAAGTTCTTAGAGCGTAATCATCATCTTCATAAAAGGCAGGTGAATAATTTTCGTCTAAATACCCAACTTTTTTAAAAACTTCTTTGGTCATTATTGCGCAGCAAAAATATGTAGTTACATTTAGTGAAAAATTCCCAAATTTTTTGTATTTTTTTAGAAAACTTTCATAATGATTAATATAATTTTCGGCATTAAACCGGCATTTTTTCTGGATACGCGGCGAGGCAAGTCCTATTTGATTATCTTTTTCAAATACTGCTAAAGATAAATCAAGCCAGTCAGGTGTGAACAAAATATCATTATTAAAAAGTCCAATGTATTTGCACCCTTCTCTGGAATCAAAGTATTTAAGACCTTTGTTATTCCCTTTAGAATATCCTGAGTTTTCTTTATTATAAATTATATGAATATTATTATATTCTTTTTCTAAATTTTGCAGATACTCAACAGTTCCGTCCGTTGAGTTGTTATCAACAATTATTAAATCAAAATCTTCTTTATTTGTGTATTTGTAAAGAGATTGAATATAAGGTTTTGTTGCTTTTTCTAATTGGTTGTATGTCAGAGTTATTATAGAAATTTTTTTCATTTGCTACCTCTTGCTGAAAAATCTTTTTCTAAAATCTCTAAAAGTATATTTCCTTAGATCTTTTGGAAGCTTCTCCATATATTCTTTATAATCTTCATAAGGATGTTTGAGCCTCCATGGTTTTCCGGGGTCTCCGGCGTAATGGACAAATATGACTTCTTTTTTGGCAGTTTCAAGGTCTTCTATACTGTAAACTCCTTTTAAAAATTTATACTCAGCTGCTTTTGTAACGTCATCATTGTAGAATATACTTTGAAATACTCCGTAGGAAAACGGCAGGGGATAAAATTTATGGCAGGCTATATTTAGGGTGTCAAGATCAAAGAATTTTAATCTTTTGTTCACTTCTTTTATTACACGCTCAAATTTTTCAACTGTTTTTTCTTCTCTCATGCGTTTTATATTAAATATTAAACAACTTGAGAGATAAATATATTTATTTGTATTTTCAGGGAAGTAATTATGACATATCATATGCGGACTGTTAACTTCAGCCGGAACAGCAGCGCATTCATAGTCTGATATATCAATGTTGTAAGCGTTTGAGAGATCTCCTTTGAATAAAATATCCGTATCAACATATATCATCTTATCATATTGAGAAAATATTTCAGGAATGAGTAATCTGTAGTAGACAATTTCAGTCCAGCTTCCTTTACTCACCGGTGCATCTTTAAAGCGTTTTGGATCAACGTATATGAATGATAAAGTATGTCTGGTCTTCTCTATCAGCTTATTAAAAGAATCGATTATTTTATCAGATAAATCTGAATGTAATACAAACATCTCATACGTCGTATCAGGTTTTGCACAGTCAATCATACTTTGAATGGCAATTGCCGCTCCCGGAATAATCCGTTTATCAAATGTAAATACTACCGGTATTTTATTCATTAATCAAATCCTCTAAATTTTTTAACGATTCACTATATAACTTTTTTGCATATATAAGAAGGTTATTTTGCATTATGCCATAAGAACTTTCATCCATTTCAATAGCTGTTTTCATTGCATTTGCGTAATCCTCATCATCTTTGTAAAGTATACTGTTTCCATTATCAAAACAATTAATAGGGCCAAATTTTTCAACAATTATACAAGGGATTCCAAATCCGTAAACAAGCTGGAAATTACCGCTTGTACCGGAAGTTATATATCTGATATGCGCTGGTTTGTCCTTCTCGTATGCAGTTAGGAAAAAGTCTGCTTTTTCGATTTCATCATACATTTCTTTAAAATCAAGCCGGCCTTTTATGTCAAAATATTTTTTAATTTCGTGCGGGATACCGTCTAATGTGCCTTTGCCAATAACCGTTACTTTGAAGTTTCTTATATTATTTTCATGAAGTTTTTTTACAGCATTAATTATTACTTCTGTATTTTTTTTGCCTGCTCTGATTGCGCCGACTGTTACAAAGTTTGTTATACCCCGGTTTTTGGCTGTAATTTTTATATTCCCAAAGTAATGTGGATTTACAACAACTGAATTTACCCCTTTGTAATCGATTTTTCTCAGAGTAATGAGTTTTTCATCAAACGTTCCATTGTCCGCGGAATGGCATACTTCGTGTTCCACAAACAATGCTTTTTGGCCTTCCTTAAGTTTAAAATACCCGCGGGCGTCCGAATAGTCAAGCGAATTGTTAATTTTTCCGACTGTTGTGACAAGTATACCTTTTGCATCTGACAGCATATTGGTTTTAAAAAAGTGTTTAATTTGTTTCTGTGTTAATTTATTCAGAAAAATTCTTTTGTCTTGAAATCTTGAAAAAAGACCTTCTTTAAGCCGCTCCGGAGTTACAAGCACTGATACGCTGTAACCTAAATCCAAAAGATATTTTACATAACCGGGCACAACTTCCGAGTGGCTTTTTGAACAAGGTTCCCAAACCAAAAATGTGTCAGGATAAATTTGCGGTTCTGATGTAAAATATTCTGTTTTCAATCCTCTATAAAAGTTCGGAGTAAATATAAAAAGCGGGTTTGATAAAAAATATCTG
>CALUYR010000023.1 GCA_944325045.1 Candidatus Gastranaerophilales bacterium | reverse complement strand
ATCAGCATCTTCTAATGCTTCATAAGATGAATGTGCGTATAAAATTCTATCCTGCCAGATTGAATAAGCACACTCATAAGCCTTAGGATCGTATGCCCGAATTTTTGCCCCCCTATCAAGCAGCGCATTAATAATAGTAATAGAAGGTGCCTCTCTCATATCATTTGTCTTAGGCTTAAATGCAAGTCCCCATAGCGCAAAAGTCAAACCGGAAAGATCTTCACCAAACCTATTTACAATTTTATCAACAAACAATTTTCTCTGCATTTTGTTTATTTTGTCGGCAGCACTTATAATAGGACAATCTGTTCCGTAGTCAGAGGCTGTTTTTAAAAGCGCCTTAACATCTTTTGGGAAACAGCTTCCTCCGTACCCAAGTCCCGGATATAAAAATTTAGTTCCTATTCTCGTATCGGCACACATCCCAAGCCGTACTTTATTAACATCGGCTCCCACAGCCTCGCAAAGATTAGCGATCTCGTTTGCGTAAGAAATTTTTACTGCAAGAAAAGAATTTGATGCATACTTAACCATCTCCGCAGAACGCGTATCCATTGTAATAATAGGATTTTGGTTTCTGACAAACGGCGCATACAGATCAAGCATTATCTCTTCAGCTTTTTTAGAACTTGAACCGATAATTACACGATCAGGTCTCAGAAAATCGTCTACTGCAGCCCCTTGCTTCAGAAATTCGGGATTTGAAACAACATCAAATTCCTCATCAGTATATTTTCGGATAATATCCTCAACAACTTCAGCAGTTCCGACAGGAACGGTTGATTTGTCGACAATAATCTTATAACCGTTAACAGCCTTTCCAATACTTTCGGCAACTTGCTTAACATACTGCAAATCAGCGGATCCGTCCTCTCCCTGGGGCGTTCCGACAGCGATAAAACAGATAAGAGATTTTCTCACAGCGTCTGCAAGATCAGAAGAAAAATGTAATCTGGCCTCTGTCACATTTGATTTAATTAAATCTTCCAACCCCGGCTCATAAATAGGAATAATTCCACAGCGTAATTTTTCAAGCTTTTCGAGGTTATTATCGACGCAAATAACGTCATTGCCCATCTCTGCAAGACAAGCACCCGCAACAAGCCCGACATATCCGGTACCGATTACACAGACATTCATTAACCATTCTCCCTGATTTTCTTATCAAAATACTCAATAGTTTTTCTCAAGCCGGTTTCAATATCGACCAAAGGCTGCCAGCCCAATTTTTCCTTTGCAAGAGATATGTCAGGTTTACGCCTTACAGGATCATCTTTTGGCAGAGGCTTGTATACTATTTTTGAATTTGAATTTGTAAGCTTAATAATAAGTTCGGCGAACTCTAAAATAGTACGTTCGGAAGGATTTCCCAAATTAACCGGGCCGATAAAATTATCACTGTTATTCATCATCTTAATCATTCCGTCAACAAGGTCTGATACATAGCAGAAAGAACGGGTCTGCGAACCGTCGCCATAAATAGTAATATCTTTTCCTTGCAGCGCCTGAATAATAAAATTAGAAACAACCCTGCCGTCATTTACAGCCATATTCGGGCCATAAGTGTTAAAAATCCTGACAATTCTTGTGTTGACAGAATTTTGACGGTGATAGTCCATCATCAAAGTTTCGGCACAGCGTTTACCTTCATCGTAGCAGCTTCTTACGCCGATAGGATTTACATTTCCCCAGTAATCCTCTTTTTGCGGATGAACTTTCGGGTCACCGTAAACTTCACTGGTTGAAGCTTGTAAAATAGTGGCATTACAACGCTTAGCAAGACCAAGCATATACATAACACCTAAAACAGAAGTTTTAACAGTTTTAATAGCATTATACTGATAATGCGGCGGACTTGCCGGACACGCAAGGTTGTAGATCTGATCAACTTCCGCGTAATATTCCTTGGTAACATCATGCCTTACAAGTTCAAAATGATTGTTCTGCAAAAGATGCCTGATATTATCTTTTGAACCGGTAAAAAAATTATCAAGACAAATAACTTCATTCCCTTCATTCAAAAGTCTTTCACACAAATGGCATCCGATAAACCCGGCACCGCCCGTAACAAGAATACGCTTCATACTACTCCCTTATTATTCTCCTGATATAATCATAATACTCGTTATTAGTATATTTTGCAACTATTGAAGATAAATCATCTTTGGACAAATATCCCATTCTGTAGGCAACTTCCTCCAGGCAGGCAATTTTAATCCCCTGGTTTTGCTCAATAGTTCGGACATACTGGCCGGCCTGCATCATAGAATCGTGTGTTCCGGTATCAAGCCATGCAAACCCGCGTCCGAAAAGTTCAACTTTTAATTCACCTCTCCGCAGATAAATATTGTTCAAATCAGTTATTTCAAGTTCTCCGCGAGCAGAAGGTTTAAGAGATTTTACATAATCGCAGACTTTATTATCGTAAAAGTATAATCCCGTAACAGCATAATTAGATTTTGGGATTTGAGGTTTTTCCTCCAGGGAAATAACTTCACCTGACGGTCCAAACTCAACAACCCCAAATCTTTCAGGATCTTTAACAGGATATCCGAAAATAACCGCTCCTCCGTTTGCAACTGACTTTGCAGCTTTTTTCAACATGCCGGAAAATCCGGAACCGTAAAAAATATTGTCACCAAGAATAAGTGCACAAGGTTCGCTGCCTGCAAAATCCCGTCCAATAATAAATGCCTGAGCCAGCCCTTCAGGTTTCGGCTGTTCTTTATAGAAAAATTTTACCCCGAATTGAGAGCCGTCGCCTAAAAGTTTCTTAAAATTAGGAAGATCATAAGGCGTAGAGATAATTAAAATTTCTCTGATTCCGGCAAGCATTAAAACAGAAATAGGATGATAAATCATTGGTTTATCATAAATAGGAAGCAATTGTTTTGATACAGTCAACGTTGACGGATGAAGCCTTGTTCCGGCACCGCCTGCCAGCACGATCCCCTTCATAAGGTAACTCTCCTTTCAGAAATTAATTATATGCGGAATAGAAGTTTTTTGCAAGGTTTAAAACCTCCAAAATATTTTATAAAGAAAATTTCTTAACCTCAGCTTAAAAAATTTAATAATGCATTTGAAAAAAAACATGTTCTTGTTATACTCATAAGTATGAAAGATATGTTAGACAAAATTTTACAAATAGAAAAGAAATACATTGAATTGGGCAATACACTTTCAGATCCGGCCGTAATTCAAGACTATAAACGTTTCAGAGATTTATCAAAACAAAGAAAATCAATGGAAGAAACCGTTCACTTATATTATGAATGGAAAAAAACAACAGACGCAATCGCCGACGCCAAAGAAATGCTTCACGCAGAATCTGATGAGGAAATGAGATCATTCCTTAAATCAGAAATTGAAGCAAATGAAGCCAAAATACCTGAATTTGAAGAAAGAATGAAAGTTCTTCTTCTCCCGCGTGATCCTATGGACGATAAAGACATTATGCTTGAAATCAGAGGCAGCGCAGGCGGCGATGAAGCAAATATTTTTGCAGGCGACCTGATGAGAATGTACCTCAGATACGCAGACAAAAAAGGCTGGCAGACCCAAATTTTAAGTAAAACAGACTGCGAAGCCGGAGGCGTATCCGAAGTTATAATCTCTATTAAAGGCGACGCAGTCTACTCACAATTAAAATACGAATCAGGTGTTCACCGCGTACAAAGGGTTCCTGCAACAGAATCCCAGGGAAGAGTTCATACATCAACCGCAACAGTAGCCGTTATGCCGGAAGTAGACGACGTTGAAGTAGAACTTAATATGAATGACGTTGAAATTACAACAGCTCGCTCCGGAGGCGCCGGCGGTCAAAATGTTAACAAAGTTGAAACTGCAGCACGCGTGTTTCATAAACCGACCGGTATAATGATCTTCTGTACAGAAGAACGCTCCCAGCTGCAAAACAAAGAACGCGCCCTCCAAATCTTAAAAGCAAAACTTTATGATATGGAAGTTCAAAAACAAATGCAGGAAATAACAGACCTGAGAAGATCCCAGGTAGGCTCAGGCGACCGTAGTGAAAGGATTAGAACTTATAACTTTCCGCAAGGCCGCTTAACAGATCACAGACTTAACCATAACCTGAACGTATGGACTGTTATTGACGGCGACCTGGATGAATTGATTAAGCTTCTTATGGAATATGACCAGAAACTTAAACTTGAAAAACTTGCCCAGGTAGAATAAAATTTAGATAAGGATGGTTTATGACTGAAAGGAAATGTGTTGGATGCGGTAAAATAAAAAATCGGACTGATTTAATAAAAATTACCAAAGAACATTTGACCAACACCCTTGTTATAAACGGAAATTCAGAAGTATTTGGCAGATCTGCATATCTTTGTTATAATAAATCTTGTATTGAATACGCTTTTAAGAAAAACAGACTGCAAAAGATTTTAAAATCGCCGGTTGACCCGGAATTGAAAGGGAAATTAATAAATGAGTTATGATACAATTAGAATAAATGAATTAGCTAAGGAACTAAATTTAACAAATAAAGAGTTGATAGAAAAATTATCAAAAATTTCTATTGTAGGAAAAACTCATTCAAGCACGCTTACCCCGGATCAGGTAAGACGGATAAAAGAATATATTGCAAACGGCGAAAAAGAAGTAAAACCAGCTAAACCCAAAGCATTTATAGTAAAAAAATCAAAAGAAGTTGAAAAACCGGCTCCGAAACAAGAAGAAGAAAAAATTGAACAAAAAACTAAAGAACCGGAAAAACCCCGTATAGAAATCGTAAAACCAAAATCACGGCTTGAAATAGTCAGACGCCCGGTTAAACCGGCGCCTAATACTCCGGTTGTAGTTCAGCCTAAAACAACCCCTGCACGCGCGGACGAAAATAAAAAATTTCCGCCAAAATCAGCAGAAAAACCTCAGAAACCTTATCAAAAGAATGAAAAAACAGCTGACAAGCCAAAACGGCCTGAAAAAGCAACAGACGGGCCTAAAAAACCTATTCAGCGCCATATAATTTCCCAGGATATATATGAAGCTAAAAGCTCATCCAAAAAACGTCCTGCAAACAATTCCAAAAAGAAGGACAAAGAATTCAACAAAAAAGAAGAACAGGAACGAATTTCCCTGGAAAAAGCAGCCGCGCAAAAGCATAAAAAAAGGAGTCATAAAGAAGAAGACGTGGAAGCAGTTACACAAATTGTAGTAACTCACGCAATGACTATAAGCGAACTTTCAGAAAAAATCAAACACACTCCTGCTGAAATAGTTAAATTTTTGATGATGAACGGCATAATGGCTACAGTAAACCAGCTTATAGATGTGGACGTTATCAAAAAAATATGTGCGGAATATAATCTCGAAGTTTTGGAAGAAGATCTTGATGCATATATAGAAGAAGAATTGGAAAAAGAAGAAGAGAAAAAAGCCCTGACAGAAGTTGATAAAAAGCTTTTGAAGAAACGTGCACCGGTTGTAAGTATTATGGGACACGTAGACCACGGGAAAACAACTCTTTTAGACAGCATACGTGCATCAAAGCACAAAATTGTAGCAACAGAAGTCGGAGGAATTACACAATCAATAGGTGCTTACACAGTATACCTTG
The DNA here is from genome assembly GCA_944325045.1 of Candidatus Gastranaerophilales bacterium. GTDB lineage: Bacteria > Cyanobacteriota > Vampirovibrionia > Gastranaerophilales > Gastranaerophilaceae > UBA1221. Next base: position 7,789 of record CALUYR010000023.1, on the reverse strand, counting down.
ACAACAACAAAGAAAAGAAAATAGTATTTGTTGATACCCCGGGTCACGAAGCATTTACAGAAATGCGTGCACGCGGCGCAAAAGCAACAGATATAGCAATTCTTGTTGTAGCAGCAGATGACGGGATAATGCCTCAGACAATAGAGGCCATAAATCACGCCAAAGCAGCAGATGTTCCGATTATAGTTGCAGTTAACAAAATTGATAAACCCGGAGCAAATCCTGATAAAATTTTACAGCAATTGACAGAGCACGGCCTTGTAACTGAAGAATGGGGCGGAGAGACCATAACCGTAAAAGTTTCCGCACTTCAGGGAACAGGTATAGATGAACTTCTGGAATATATACTTCTGGTTGCAGATGTACAGGATCTGAAAGCAAACCCTAAAGCCGAAGCATCAGGAGTGGTAATTGAAGCAAACCTCGATAAAGGGAAAGGCCCGGTTGCTACATTACTTGTTCAAAACGGAACGCTAAGAGTAGGAAACTGCGTTGTTGTAGGCACAGCCTGCGGCCGCGTAAGAGCACTGCTTTCAGACAGCGGAGAGAGGATTCAAAAAGCAGAACCTTCAACTCCGGTTGAAATTTTGGGGTTAACAGAGGTTCCGCAAGCCGGTGATAAATTTGAAGTTGTAAAAAATGAAAAAGAAATGAAGGCAATTGTCGAAAAAAGAAAAGAAAAAGAACGTGATAAGCGTCTGGAAGCACTGTTACCGGCACATATCAGACGTGAGGCTGCCGCCGGAGATGATGACATTCCACAATTAAATCTGATCATAAAAGCAAATACGCACGGATCAGCCGAAGCCGTTTCCCAAGCAATTGCACAGCTTGATTCAAAAGAAATTAAAACGAAAATTATCCACGTGGGCGTCGGCGATATTTCCGAAGCCGATGTAATGCTTGCATCAGCGTCAGGAGCATTGATTTTAGGGTTCACCGTAAAAGAAGATGCAAACGCACTTGCAGCAGCCGAAAAAGAAGGGGTTACAATTAAGAAATATGATATTATATATCAAATTCTTGAGGATATCGAAAAAACAATGCTTTCACTTCTTGAACCGGAAGTAAAAGAAGTTGAATTAGGTAAAGCAGAAGTAAGACAAGTATTTACTATAGGCAAAACCACCAGGATTGCAGGCTGCTACGTAACCGAAGGGAAGATAGTAAGGTCTAAAAATGCAGTCTTAATCAGGAACGGAGAAAAAATCTTTACAGGAACAATTGATCAATTGAAACGGTTTAAAGATGATGTAAAAGAAGTTGCGCAAGGTTTTGAATGCGGGATTTCATTTGCAAAATGGAATGACATTGAAGTAGGCGATATAATAGAAGTATCAACAACAGAAGCTGTTGAACGGCAAAGTTTGTAACATTCTCTTATATTTTGAATGTCCCGGCTAAACTTATACGGGAATAAAAACAGACTTTTTTTACGGTATAATTAATTTCGCTAAGGAGATGATTATGACTTTAAGGAACGAACGGGTAAGAAAAGAATTAATGCGTGATATATCCGAGATTTTGAGAAAAGAAATCAGAGGACTGGCCGGTGTAGTATCAATAGTTGATGTTGAAGTAGCCAGCGATAATTCTTTTGCAAAAGTTATCTATAGTGTTTTAGGCTCAGAAGAACAGATTCAAAAGACAAAAGATATAATAGACAAAAGTACGCCGAAAATCAGATATGAAGTCGGTAAACGAATCAGACTACGGTTAACCCCTGAGCTAAAATTTGTTTATACAGACTCTTTTGAAAAAGGTTCAAGAGTGAACGAAATAATAAACAAGATATCAAAAGGAGAAATTTAAAACTCCAATGTTTGGGATATTAAACGTATACAAACCTTGTGGAATGACATCGCATGATGTTGTGAATATTTTGCGAAAGATTTTAAAGATCAAACAAATCGGACATACCGGAACACTTGATCCTTTTGCGGAAGGTGTTTTACCGGTATGCGTAGGTAGAGCAGCAAGATTAATCGAATATTTACCTGATGAGAAAGAATACCTGGCAGAAGTACAATTCGGCTCGGCGACAAACACTTATGACACAGAAGGTCAAATAACCAGTACAAGCAATAAAAAGGTTAACAGAAAAGAAGTAGAAACAGCGCTTAAAAATTTTGAAGGAGAAATCTTACAGCTTCCTCCAATATACTCTGCAATAAAGGTTAATGGGAAAAAACTCTATGAATACGCAAGGAATGGTGAAGATGTCGAAATTTCACCGCGTAAAGTTACAATATATAATATTGAATTAAAAGAATTCAACGAGGAAACACAAACAGCTAAAATACTGATATCATGCTCAAAAGGAACATATATCCGATCATTGGCAAATGATCTTGGGGAAACACTAGGCAGTTTTGGACACCTGACGAGACTGATAAGAACAAAAGCCGGAGCGTTCCCGGTAGAAAATGCAATTGAACTTCCAATAACAAGACTTAAAAACAACGAAAATGAATATTCCCGAAAATTTACAATAAATGACGGAGCAGAAGAAATCATAAAAAATTCACTTATAAACCCAATCCTGGTTCTGCCTCAAGAGAAAATGGAAATAACAGCAGAAGAAAGAGAAAGAATTTCACACGGGATGGCAATAAATAAAAAACAAAACAGAATAAAAAGTGGTGATTTTATAATTTTGGTTTATAATAATCATGTCGATGCAATTGGTCAATTCGACGGGGAAAAAATTAAAGTTAAAAAGGTATTTTTGTAATATGATGAAAAAGATATTATTAATTTTGGGATTGCTGCTAACGAGTATATATCCGGCAAGCGCAATAGAGTGCAGTTCATTTCAATGTCCGCAGAATCCATACGAAAATGGAGTGTCAATAAGTAACATTACCGGAATGAACTATCTCTCGGAAAAAATTGCAAACATACTTCTTACAAGAGAAATTAAAAAAGATTCCGAAGGGAAATACACGGTAAATCTACAATCATATAACATATCAGCCTTAAAAGCCGGGAAATTTAAATCACTTGAAATTATCGGACAAAATACGGTTACAGACGGGATTTACGCGTCATACATCCGCCTAAAGACGATTTGTGACTATAACTATATAGAAGTGAATAACAAACTTAAAACAACCACATTTAAAGAAAACTTTGGCATGGCATACGCAGTAACCTTTACCGAAGAAGATCTCAACAGCACAATAGATCACAGCACATACGGCGAAATGATAAGAAAAGTTAACAGTATCGGAAACAGCTATAAATTATTTAACATAGTTTCCTCATCAGTAAAAATAACAGATAATAAACTGTTTTACATTATGAATGTAGCCGTTCCGTTGTTAAACATAAAAAAAGATATTGTAGTTCAGACAGATATGAAAGTCCGGAACGGAGAAATAATATTGGCCGATGCAAACGTTGTTACAGAAAATTTTAAATTTGATGTAAACAAACTTGCCGCTATAATAAATTACCTGAACCCACTTGAATTTTCAATGAAATTGTTTGACAATAAATATGCAGACATGACTGTAAAAGAAATAAATATAAACAATAATAAAATTAATGTCAGTGGAATTATCACAGTAGATAAAGATGTTGTAACACCGCAATAAAAGGATTTCAAAAAATGAAAAAAAATCAGCAGCAGATATTATTGGCAATAGCCGGGATCATAATTGTAGGGATTTCAATAATGGTAGGAATAAAAGTTCTAATGCCGGCAATGACACCGAATGAAGAACAGCCCGGTGCAGTAGCGGAACTGCCTAAGGAGAAGCCTGACGAATCAAAAGATCCTGAAGTGAAAGAAGAACCTAAAGAATACGTACCTATAGTATTTATAGGCAAAAATGACACAGGAGAAGAGGTTTATAAAGTTGTAAAACGTGAATACGACAAAAATATAGACGGAGACAAGCTGAGATTTGCGCTGACCACTTTGATAATGGGGCCGAAACAAAACGAAAAGACTAAAGGAATATACTCGGAAGTCCCTACATCCACAACAGTTCTGCACGTATACGATCAGAAAGATAAAATCATAATAGATTTATCATCCGGATTTGTATACGGGGGCGGTACGGATAGCGTATATAAAAGACTATTCCAGCTAATCAAAACAGTTGTAAGAAATACAGACAAACCTGCATATCTCTATATTGACGGGAAGCAGGCTGACGTAATCGGCGGTGACGGAATAATGATTACACAGCCATTAAGCGAGAATTCTATTGGTGAATAAGTTAATGACAAAAGATTTGAATTATTACCTGAACCTTAACTGGACGCTCATAGAAGGGGAAGATTTGGATTTCGAGGGAAAACTTTATCATTACATAATGATAGAAGAAATTCCAAGCTTCTGCTTTTGCGCCAAAACCGTAGAAAAAGCCAGAGAAAATTACAAAAAGCAGTTAAAACTAACTCTTACAGTAATGCTTGAAAGCGGCGAACAGATAAAAGAGCCCGGAGAGGATAATCCAGAACCGGATTGGGAAACACTTTGCCCATAAAAATTTACAATAAGGAAATTTAATATTATAATGTAATTATAATAATTGAAAGGTACAGTTAATATGATAGAAATGAAAGTAATGGGAATAGCACTTGATACAAGAACAGGTTCTCCTATAGTTGTACTTCATGACAAGGAAAACAGAAAAGCACTTCCGATCTGGATAGGTTCAGCGGAAGCAAGTGCGATTATCAGAAAAATAGAAAACCTAAGTGTATCACGTCCAATGACACATGACTTAATTATTAATGTAATAGAAAAGACAGGATATAAATTAGAAAAAATTGAGATTAATGATGTTGAAAAAGATACATATTACGCAACATTATACCTAAGGAACCAAAATGATGAGGTGCTGGAAATAGATTCTCGGCCGTCTGATGCAATAGCACTGGCAATCCGGGTTGACGCTCCTATTTATGTAACAGCAAACGTAATCTCTAACGGTTCTGTTTCTACTGACACAGCAAAAGATGAAGAAGAAGCTCAAGAATTTAAAAAATTCGTACAAAGCATAAAGCCTTCGGATTTTGCAAAACTTATGAAAGATAACGATCACCACGAAAGTGATCAGTAATAGATTTATCTATTTTGATACAGCAAGCCGGCGGGCAAAATTGCCCGCCGGCTGCTTTCCTCATTATTGGAAGAAAAGAGGATTTAGGCAATATGCTTTTTAGCATCTTTTTCTTTCTTTTCCTCTTTTTTCAATTCAGCTTTTTTGTGCACTTTTTCAGCTTTGTCCTTGATGTCCTCCTTAATATCATGAACTTTGGCCTTAGCCTTTGTCATACCATCTTTGACATCTTCTTTGACATTTTCGGCTTTTTCTTTAATCTTTTGTGCAGCATGTTCAGCCTTTTCCTTTAAGGTTTCTTTTTGCTTTTCAATAATTACAACACATCCTTTCCGGTTATACACTCAAACATTATAAAAATATTTTTATCATAAAAAATAAAAAAAAAATATATTTTTTTGAAATAAAAAAATAAAAAAAAAGAATTATTAAGAATGTAACAAAATTTATAGAATTTGAAAAAATATACTAAAATAATTTTTAATATAAGAGAAGAGAGAAAAAAATCAAGAGGTCAAGATGTTGGAATCGGTTAAAGCAATTCAGGCGCAGCACATATACAGAGTGCAGCCTGTAAGCTTGGATGAAAAGTCAAACAACAGAAATAATCAACAGCAGCAAACAGCCGGAGTAAACTTCTTTACCGGAAAAACATACACTCCGAACTATCCTTCTGTTGAAGGAAGTCCGACTTTAGGGCGTTCACTGGATTTACTCGGATAAATTCGAAACATTTCTGCCAAACAATTTAACTTAATATTTCTTAATAATTACTCTATTTTGAGCAATTATTTGTGATACAAATTTTTTATATATATGTAAGGAAAAATTAAGGGGTAAAAAATTATGCCGCCACTTTCAGCAATAGGTGCATTAAACGTATTTGATTTAAGACGAGTTCAGGCCGGTCATGGAATAGTAACAACACCTGAGCAAGCGGTAACAGCACCTAAATTTTTAGCATTCACATCTGAAAATTACTCGCTGAACCACCCGCGCACAAACGATTCGGAAGGAATAATTGCCGGAACGTCACCGCTTGCGCGAAAATTAGATGTAATAGGATAAGAACTAATACAACCTCGAAATATAAAAATGACGGACTATATATCCGTTATTTTTTTTGCTTAAGCCCTTGATTTAAGATGTAAAATTAACAGTCAATTCTTCTTATGCTAAAATAAAATTACAGACAGATAGGAGAACAAATATGGCAAAGACGGAGAAAGAAAAGATGATTGCCGGAGAAAAGTATTTCCCGGTTACAGAAGAATTGACGAATGATCGTACAAGAGCAAAGGATCTTTGCTATAAATTTAACAGTCTGCCAAATTCGGAAACAGAAGCTCGGAAGGCAATACTTAAAGAACTTTTCGGGAAGTGCGAAGATGATATAGCGATAGAATCGAATTTCTTTTGTGATTACGGATATAACATTACGGCGGGACGAGGATTTTATATCAACCACAACTGCGTCATATTAGACTGTGCACAGGTAACTTTTGGAGACAGAGTTTTAATCGGGCCTAACTGCGGATTTTATACAGCGATTCACCCTATAACGGCCAAAGAGAGGGCAACACTTGCAGAAACGGCAAAACCGATTACTGTAGGTAACGATGTATGGATAGGCGGAAATGTCACAGTTCTGCCAGGTGTAACAATCGGCGATAATGCCGTAATAGGAGCTGGAAGTGTTGTTACGAAAAATATTCCGTCAAATGTCCTTGCGGTTGGCAACCCTTGTAAAGTTATCAAATCTTTAGAGCTGTAAATAATTACAAAATAAAAAGGCAACTTGTAGAAATTGCCTTTTAAAATATTATTTGGTTATTTACACTTTCGTTTTCCGCTCCAGCTGAGATCAGAACATTTTTTGTAATCCAAATTCTCATTTTCCAAAACCCAGGCTGTACAGCCATAACCGTTAAGTTTCTTTGATTGGGAAATATTACAATGAGTTTCAAAATTATATGGAGGGCGAGTATCGTATGAATTTTGATTTTCCATCGCAGATCCCATAGGGTATAGACCATATTCAGTTATCCAAAATAAAAATACTGTATCTCCGGTAATTTTCCGTCCCTTATTATTAGCTTTTATATCAACAAACAGTTGTCCACAGACTTTTTGCAAAGGTTTTGAACTACCGAGATTTAGTTCACATGTCGGACTATCGATCCAGATACTTATAATACCCGTTCCATCTGCTAATATTGCTCGTTCTGTCATCGTAGAATATCTTGTCCCATCTAATGAGTACCGATCATACACAACTTCACAACTAGCATCCCGATAATTGCAGTATTTTACAAAATTTAAATAAGGTTTTATATGGGACATAAATGAATTATAGGTCTCAGTATTTGCTTGAATTATTTCTTCTTTTTCATCATCTGGTGCATCTGATTCAGTATCTGATTTATTAATACCGCTCCAGCTGGAAATAGGCCCGTCCTCGGTTATTGCCCGCTGGAGTGCACTGTTTAGGACACTGTATGCTTTTTTTAATCTTACAACCTTTTCTTTTTCCTGCTGGTTTTGAATTAAAGTTGGCAGAGTCATTGCTGCTACAACGCCTATTATGCCGAGGGTGATTAAAACTTCGGCTAAAGTAAACGCGGCCTTACGGGTGGCATAACCGCCTCTTACTTGACGCTTTAATTTGTCAGATAAAACTTTACTAATTGTTTGCTCTTTATTCACTTTTT
>CALUYR010000022.1 GCA_944325045.1 Candidatus Gastranaerophilales bacterium | reverse complement strand
TTTTTCAAGAAGCATATTTTCCGGAACTTTGGCAATAATTTCGCCTTTTTTAAAAATATACCCTTCACCAATGCCGCCAGCAATCCCAAAATCTGCATGTCTTGCCTCACCGGGGCCGTTAACTGCACAACCCATAGTTGCAATAGTAATCGGACGATCAAGGGTTTTAAATTTCTCTTCAACTTTTTTAGCCAACCCGATGAGATCAATTTGAGTTCTGCCGCAGGTCGGGCAAGAAACAAAATTTACACCTTGTTTTCTAAGCCCGAGACTTTTCAAGATATCAATCCCGGCGCTTACTTCCTCTACCGGATCTTCTGTTAAAGAAACTCTTATTGTATCCCCGATACCTTCTGCCAAAAGTGTTCCAAGCCCCGCGGCCGATTTAATTAATCCACCGCGCAAAGTACCGGCCTCTGTTACTCCAAGGTGAAGCGCGTACGGAATTTTCCCGGCAATAGATCTGTAAGCCTCAATTGTAGTCATTACATCTGATGATTTCAAAGATACCTTTATTAAATCAAAGTCTAAATCTTCTAAAATTCTTATATGGGAAAGAGCGCTTTCAACCATTTTTTCAGAAAGCGGAATATCCTTTTCAAGCAAATTTTTTTCTAAGGAACCTGCATTCACGCCTATTCTTATCGGAACATTCTGTTGTTTAGCAAGTCTTACTACTTTCTCAACATTTTCGCGCTTACCGATATTGCCGGGATTAATCCTCAAAGCATTTATTCCGTTATTTATGCACTCAACAGCCAGACGGTAATCAAAGTGGATATCTGCAACCAGCGGCACATCCGCGCATTCTTTTACTATATCTTTTATTGAAGCAGCCGCATCCTTATTCAACACAGCAAGACGAACTATATCACAACCTGCCTCTGCCAGCTTTCTGATCTGGCTGCAAGTTGCTTTTACGTCTCTTGTGTCAGTGTTGCACATTGATTGAACACTTACAAGAGCCCCCCCGCCAATTTTAATATTTCCGATTGATATTTGTTTTGACTCTCTTCTTTTAATCATAATTTTATGTTAGCATAAAAATAAGATAAGACAAAAAGGAGAGATTATTTATGAAAGTAGCTGTTATATCTGATATTCACGCAAACTTTCAGGCACTTGAAAGTGTTATAGCTGATTATCAAATGCAAGGGTGTGAAAAAGTTTTTTGTTTAGGTGATCTTGCAATGGCAGGGCCGCAGCCAAGGCTGGTTGTTGACTATGTTATGAATAAAGCCGAAAACTGGACTACTATTCAAGGAAACACTGACAAAATGATTTCCGGGTTTAGCCTCAAGATGTATGATAAGCTTCACGATGAATATCCGGTAATGGCTAATGCGCTTTTGGATGATGTAGATATTTTGGAGCAGGATAAAAAAGACTTTTTAGGTTCGCTGCCGGCCAGGAAAGAACTTGTAGTTGAAGGAGTTACAGTACTTTTAGTCCACGGATCGCCAAGACGTAATAACGAAGATATTCTTCCTAACATGAGAATTTCAGAAGTTCAGGAGATGATAGAAGGAGAAACTGCAAATCTTATATTATGCGGACATACGCACGTTCCTTGCGGATACCAAACTCTTACCAAGCAGACTGTTGTTAACGTCGGAAGTGTCGGCAGACCAATGACAGGAGTACCTAAAGCCAATTATGCAATTATTGATTTCAATAACGGAACATTCACTGTTGAGCACAGAGAAGTCGAATATGATTATCTGCTTGCAGCCGAATTGGTCAGAGCCAGAGAATTTGAAGGCGCTGTTGAATTATCAGATCAGCTTGTTATGCCGATTTTAAGGCATTTGTAATTGATAAATTCTTTCTTATATTTTTTTAGAAGAAGTACAATCTCTTTTATTAAAAATTTGCAGATTGTATTTCTTTTTTTATGACAAATTTCACTTAAAAATCTCAAAAACATAATATTAGCTTATTCCGGATAATTCGCGGCTGATTAAAATGAAAATAATATATTTTATAAATAAAATGAAAAATAAAAGTTAAATCAGGAGGAGATATGGAAATATCACCGGTCAGAATATTATTAGTAGAAGATCATAAGCTGATGAGAGTCGGATTAAAGTCACTGTTTGAAGAACAGGATGAACTTGACGTTATATCGGAAGCCCAAAGCGGAAAAGAAGCTGTAGAAAATTACAAAATATCACACCCTGATGTAGTGTTAATGGACATAGGGCTGCCTGACATAAGCGGAATAGAAGCTACAAAAAGAATTTTAGAGCTGAACAATCAGGCTAAAATAGTTATTTTGACCTCGCATCTTTCCGAACAGGAAGTAATGGATTCTCTTCACGCAGGCGCCAGGGCTTATGTTATGAAAGATATAAATATTGAAATCTTAAAAATGATTATAAAAACAGTTAAAGACGGAGCAATGTGGCTTGACCCGCAGGTAGTTCCCATATTACGCGACAAAAATTGCGGAGTAATACCGCCAAGACAAATGTCAAGAGCAATGTTTAAGGAACAACACGCAAACCTGACACAAAGAGAATACGAAGTTCTTAAGCTTGTTGTTGACGGCAAATCCAATAATGAAATCGCGCAGGAACTTACCATTTCCGAACACACCGCAAAAGCGCACGTTTGTAATATTATCCAAAAACTCGTTGTTGATGACAGAACGCAGGCTGCTGTAAAAGCGCTTAAAGAAGGATTGGTCTAATTTTAAGTTTTGTAACAATTATTTTAACTTGTCTAAAGTTTTTCCCCAATTTGCCGATATATCAACATGTCAGGGAAAGGAAAACAATATGGGAAATTTCAACGAAATACAAAAGGGAATCCCCGACCTGGGAAAAACATATTGGAATGACCTAAAGCAAAATGAAGCTAAAGACAACTCTCTTGCAAAAATTGTTGAGGTAAATTGCCGGACAATTTTTGACTCACCAGAAGATATCCCGGACTTTCCGGCAAAACCATCTATATTTAACGAATAAAAATTTTCTCCTTTTTTCTTATTTATAAAATAAACACCGCTAACCATCTTAGCGGTGTAGTCATTTGAAATTATCCATTACAAAAGGAGGATATAAACCTGAAAATTTCAGGGGGATAATTTCCATGGAAAAAAAACTTTTTTTAAGATCTATGAGAAATCTGATCAGCGACTATAGTACTTGCCAATGCGATACTGCCTGCAACAAGAGCCCACGATCCGGCAACAGTCAGTTTCATATTTCTTCCTGCTTTTTTGAAGAAATTCACTGTTTCATCTATACCTTCACCGCTTTTGAACTTTTTGGCAGCTTTGTCATATATGTCAGCAAACGCGTCTTGAACTTCCTCAACATAAGTAGTTTTTGCCAGAACATTTCTTACTGAAGATGGAAGGAAATCCTCTTTAACTGCAGCAGCGTCTTTACCGACGAGATATGCTTTTACTGCATCTTTCAAAGACTGGCCTTTTGCCGGTTTTATACCCAAAGCGTCAGCATGTTTTCTTGCAAATTTTTCAAGTGCAGCATTTGCTTTTTTCATTTTTTTAGCCGCATAATCCAAAACTCTGTTTCTGTCACCTTTTAATTTTATTACTTCTTCTTCTGTAATAAAAGGATTAATTTTATCCAGTTTATCAGCTTCGTTCATCAGCTTAATATCGTTAGCGTTCATTGTAGATGCAACATATCTTACAAATATATCGGACATCTCGCCGTTTTTAGTAACGGTTCTTGGAATCACATAACCGGCGGCACCGGCTGCTACCGCTGCTACAGCAGTTGGGACTGCTACACCTTCAACTCTTTTTACGTCCATATTTTCTCCTTTGTGAACCTTTATTTTATTATATTTTAAAGCCAAGAAAAAAATTCTTTGCTATAAGATGCACTAAATTTTACATAAGTTTACAAACTAATTTTCGAGATAAACTTTTGCCAATTCGATATCGCTTTGTGTAGTTATTTTAATATTTCTGTAACTTCCGTCGACAACGTAGACTGTTCCGCCCATTTCCTCAACCATGCCGGCGTCATCTGTAAAGTTTCTGTTTTCAAACTTTCTGTGCGCCGAAAGGATCATGTCATATTCAAATGCCTGCGGAGTCTGGGTATTATATAGTTTTGCCCTGTCAATTGTCCTGACTATTTTACCGTGCTCAACTTCTTTTATTGTATCAATTGTTTTTGTCATAACTGAAAGTGCTTTAATTTCTTTAACCATTTCTATACAAATATTAATTAATTCAGGTGTTATAACCGGTCTTGCAGCGTCATGGATCACGACATAACCGGCCTTATCATGCTTTAATCCGTTGTAGACCGACTGCTGTCTTGTCGAACCGCCTTCTATGATTTCAACATTCTCGTAATCTTTAAAAATTTCATTCAACTCATCCATTATTGAAACATTGGCGCATATTATAATTTTATCGGCTTTTGAATATCTAAACGCATTAACCGTATATTTAATAACTTCAATACCGTTAATTTTCTCAAGCAATTTATTCTTATGTCCGAACCTTGAGGAATTTCCTCCGGCTGTAATTATTGCATTTACTGTCATTGTTTACTCCTTAAAATGTTTAAATAAATTTTTTTCTACATCTTTAATTGTTAAAAATTCAAAACAATCTCCATAGTTTATTTTCAAACCGGCACCTGATTTGACCTCGCCGATAACCGTAAAATCCGCCGGATTGTCAACAGCTGCAACAAGCCCGTAATCTTCTGCTCCATATAGAACCAAATCTTTAAAATCAGGCAATTTTTCAATCGCTTTTGAATGAGGAATTTTGTTGAAATTCACTTCAATTAAAACAGAACTTTCAAAAGCTATTGAAGCCAGGGCATCGGCCAAACCGTCCGATGTATCCATCATTGCATATTTCCCGCGGGCACATTTCTGAATCGTGTTTGAAAATTCAAGCTGTGCAAGCGGCATAAGATGAGCATTAATCAATTCGTTTTTTTCTTCACCTGTTAAATTATTATATTCCATTCCTGAAAGTAACTTAAGCCCTGCACCTGAAGAACCGTGGTTTCCAGCCGCTACAACTTTTTGTCCGACAGCAGCATTACGCCTCGAGGAAATTTTTCTGTCATTTGCAGATCCGATTGCTGTTACCGAAACAAAAATTTTGTCTGCCCCGGTAATATCTCCGCCGACAATTTCTGCCTTGCCGGCAGCTGTTTTTGCACCTTTATAAAATTCTCTTATAAAATCCGCATCAATATATTCCGGCAATGATAATCCTATTGACAGATATTTTGGCTCGGCACCGCTTGCACATATATCTGAAATATTTACCATAACAGATTTGTAACCGATCTGATACGGAGAAGCATACTTCAGAGAAAAGTGCACATCCTCTGCCAGATTATCCTGGGATACTACTATTCCTAAATCCTTCAAATACGCACAATCATCGCCGATATAGCCTGAATTTAATGTTGTTTTTATAATGCTTATGAAGTCTTTTTCTTTCATTTTTTTATTTTAATTCATTTTCTACCAGTGCTACGAACTCGTTTACAAGTGCGGCATTCCATTTTTTCCCGGAATCTTGTTTTATTATCTCAAGCGCGGCTGCAGGATCCATCTTATCTCTGTAGGGCCGCTGTTCTGTCAGTGCAAAAAATGCGTCGACTATTAATATTATCTGTGAACTTATCGGAATTTCATCTTTTGAAAGTTTTGCCGGATAACCGCTGCCATCCCAGTTTTCATGATGAGATTCGATAATAGGAATTACATCCTGAATATAAGATATAGGATTTAAGATTTTTTTTGCCGCAATAACCGGATGTTCTTTTATTGAATTTTTTTCGTCGTCTGTTAAAGGAGAAGTTTTCTTGAAGATCTCCTGCGGGAGAAGAAGATTTCCTATATCATAAAGCAACATTGCTATTCTCAGGTTATCAATTTCTTCTTTTGAAAGGTCAAAGCGTTTTGCAAGGCTGACTGCCGCCAGAACCTTTAACTTAACCCCGCCCTGTACATGCAAAGGATTATAAACCTGCGTAAGAAGATCTGCTACCGAATAAAGAACTTCACTCTGCGGTTCCGAGGCGATAAGTTTTGAGGAAAGATCTTTCTTAAAATCTTCTGACAGCGGGATTTTTCTTTTCCCAAGAATATCTAAAAACGCACTGACTGCAAGTTCCTGCCATGAAGTTTCGTCAATAGGTTTTGCCAGAGTAACTCTGTTTCGTCCGTTACGTTTTGACATATACATTGCCTGGTCTGTAAGCTCTAAAATCTCATCGATATTGTCTGAATGCTCCAAAAATGTTGCAACACCAACACTTGCAGTAATATGTCCGACTTTTTCCAGATGCGTATTCTCAATGGCTTTCCGGATTCTCTCTGCCGCGGTCATCGCGCCGTCTGATTTTACGCCCGGAAGTATAATATTAAATTCTTCTCCGCCCATTCTTGCAGCAGTATCAATTGAACGCGCATTGGATTTTAATACATCAGCTATTGCTTTTATCGCCAAATCGCCGTATGCATGACCGTATTTGTCATTTATTTTTTTCAGAAAATCGAGATCCAGCCCGATAATACTAAACGGCTGATTAATACGTTTTGCACGGGTAACTTCTTTTTTCAGGTACTCTTCAAAGTATCGTCTGTTATAAAGCCCTGTCAAACCGTCCGTAACGGCCTGTGCCTTAACTTTTTCAAACAAATCCGCAATAGTAATTGCCAATTCGATCTGCTGGGCAAAAGTTGAGAGAAAATCCGTTTCTGATTCTGCAAGCTCGTCCCTGGATGAAAATACGCAAAATACGCCAAAAGCTTTTGCCATTGCATAAAGAGGGATAATTATAATAGAACGGATAGACTTATCCGTCAAAACCTTATCAATAATACTATTTTCCAGATCCGGCATAATTGCTCTGAGCGAACCTGCGATATCTTTTGACTGAACAATAGTTTTATTTTCCAATGCACGGGCAAACATACCATCAGGAACGTATGCAAGACGTCTTGCCTGTATAGGGGTTTCTAAAATATCATCCGCACGCTTAATAGTTTCATTAACTGCTTCTGCGGCAACCGCAAGATAAAAGCCTTTCTCGTCCTGTTCTTTTCGCATTATTGAACTGTGAACATAACCTAGTTCACCCTGAATGCTGTTGACAATGGTATCAAGTACGTTATGAAGCGGTTTTGCGCTGTTCATCATATCCAAAATATTCTGCAAAGTAAGCATTCGCTTATTTGCAAGGTTAAGCTCACGGGTGCGCTCCTCTATTTCCTGTTCCAGCTGAAGGTTTCTCTCGTAAATTTCCAGAAAATCCTGTTTCCCGTGATATAGGTTTGCCTCTACCTCGGAAATTTTCTTTCTGACTTCGTTAAATTTATCGAAAAAGCCCATTTGCACCTGTATAGTTTTTATTTGACCCAAGAATTTTTAAGACCTTATATAACAATTGTCCTAAAAACCACCCTGGATCTTTACTTAGACTTTTATATTATACACTATTTTTAAAAATTTTTATAGTATGTTAAAAAATAATAATTAAAATACGGCCAAAATTTAGATTTCATCAAGATATGCAGCACCGGTAACTCCTGAAAAATCACCTAATGCAGCTTTTTTAAACTCTATTTTCAAAGCCGGAACCGGCAAAGATTTAAGTTTGGCATCTTTAATTGTTTTTTGGTAGAAATAATCAACAGCTTCAATTAACCCGCCGCCAAGAATTATAAGTTTAGGATTGATAAAATTTATTATACTTGCAAGCCCGCCCGAAAGATAAGCGGACGCTTCGTCTACACAATGAGTAACCAATTCATCTTCACGTTCGATAGATTTACGGATCATGCCTGATGTTATATTTTTCCCTTCCTGCAAATAATCCAAAATAACAGAATGTCTGCCTTTTTTCAGTGCTCCTTCAATCCTCTTTTCAATAGCCGAGCGCGAAGCATAAGCCTCTAAACATCCGTTTGCGCCGCAAGCACACGGTCTGCCGTTCAAATCAACAATAATATGTCCTATTTCACCGGCCGTTCCTGTAGCCCCGCGGATTACTTTCCCGTTTTTTACAATGCAAGAACCAACTCCTGTTCCGACAAATACGCACACAAAATCATCAACACCCTTTGCCGCTCCAAATTTCATCTCACCTATCGCTGCGGCTTCAACGTCATTTGAAAGAAAAAAAGGAACATCAAATTCGCTTTGAATTATCCGGCGTAAATTTAAATCAAAACACTCAAGATTCGGAGCACCAATAATTATTCCGTTTCCCCTATCGATCTGGCCGGCTGCTGCTACGCCTATTGATGAGATCTCATTAAGATCCGTGTCTGTTTCGCTTAAGACTTCATTTATGCTGTCAAGCATTTTCCCGGTTACACTTTCAGGGCCTTTTTCTTTTTTTATTTTTTTCTTTACAAAATAGTCAACGTTCCCGTTTTGTTTGTTAACCAGTGCGGTTAAAATCTTTGTTCCGCCAAGATCAATTCCAATAGAATACTTTTTCATAAAACTATTATATCATAAAATCTTATTATTTTATAACCGGCGGGAATTAACCTGTTCTTGAAAAATCCTGCCTTTACATTTGGTCTGTTTCAGTGGTATAATTAACTTACATTCGGAGTTAAGATAATCTTATGATGAGTCAGACAAAAAAATTATCTATAGCATTCTACTGGCACATGCACCAGCCTGTATATCAGCTTTCACCGGACGGGGATTATCTTATGGCCTGGGTTCGTTTGCATGCTGTTAAAGATTATCTTGATATGATAACCATCGTTGACGATTTCAAAGATATCAAAGTAAACGTTAACCTTGTACCGGTTCTGCTTGACGCTTTAATTGATTACGGGGAAAAGGATGCGCATGATCTGCATTCAAGGTTAACTGTTACTCCGGTTGAAGAACTCAACAACGAGGATAAAGAGTTCATTCTAAACAACTTTTTTGACGCGAATTATAAAACAATGATTTACCCTTACCCTCAATACAACAAACTTTTCCAAAAACGCCAGTCGTTTTCGGAAATTGATATTAATGCGTTTACTGACCAGGAATACTCTGATTTAATGGCGCTGTTCAATCTTGTTTGGTTTGACCCTGTATATGCAGACGAGTACCCTCAATTGAAAAAACTGCTAAAAAAGGGGAAAAATTATTCACTTAACGACAGACGCAAAATTATTGATATCCAGAGAGAAATAATAAGAAAAATTATTCCGGCATACAGAAAATATGTCAAAAGAGGAAAAGTTGAAGTTACAACAAGTCCTTATTACCATCCTATCCTCCCAATTCTGCTTGACATTAAATCCGTCAAAATATCAAATACAGAAGCTCTGCCTTCTGATTTAAAAATGTCTCTGGATGCAAAAATTCAAACTGAAACAGCCTTAGACCGCATAGAAGAACTGATAGGCAAACGCCCTAAAGGTATATGGCCATCTGAACATTGTGTAAGCCCGAAGGAACTTGATTTATTTAAAGAACTCGGGCTTGAATGGACAATTTCCGATGAGGGAATTTTAGCTTCCTCTATTAACTTTGAATTTATAAGAGATTTCAAAGGTTATTTGGAAGAACCTTACCATCTTCTAAAGTCCTATGAGTATAAAAACGGGATTAAAATGATATTCAGAAACGCAATGATTTCAAATTTAATCGGTTTTGAGTATCCTAATTACGATTCTGAACTTGCTGCAAAAGATCTTTACGAGCGGATTAAGGTTATGCAGAGTAAACTGCTATCCTCGCCTGATGAAAACCATCTCTTAACTATTGCAATGGACGGCGAAAACTGTTGGGAAAACTATCCGCAAGACGGAAGAATCTTTCTTAAAACGCTTTACAAATTGATTGATGAGGATGAAAGCCTTGAAACTGTTCTTATCAGTGACTATATTCAAAATGAAAAACATCATAAGCCGTTAAATAAAATCAAATCAGGTTCCTGGATTAACCGGAATTTCAAGTTGTGGATTGACGAGCCGATTAAAAATCTTGCATGGAGATATCTGAAAAATGTACGTGACGATTTTTGTAAATTTGTAAAAGAAAATCCGCTTCATCCGAACATTAATCTTGCCAGAAAAGAATTATTTGTCTGCGAAGGCAGTGACTGGTTCTGGTGGTACGGAGAACCAAATGATTCCGGACGCGACAATATTTTTGACTATTTGTTCAGGGAACACTTGAAAAATATTTACATCTACCTTGGGCTTGATGTACCTGAATATTTAGATGACCCTATTTTGGCAGTAATTACTAAACCGTCAAGGTATCCTAAAGGTGAAATTCAACCTGTTTTAAACGGAATTGACAACCAGGACGATGATTCCTGGCTTAACGCCGGATGCATTGATATCCCGGACGGCCCGGTGCTTAAAGAAAATAAATTCTTTGACAGAATTTGTTTCGGTTACGACAAAGATAATTTTTACCTGAGATTTTATCTCAATAACTATCTGCTTGAGAACCCTGCAAAAGCTGAAGCAGTTTATCAAATGTATATTTACACAAGAAATTCTTCAAAGAAGCATTCGCTTTCGCCTGTAAGATTGATTAACAAAACAGAAAACATTTTACCTATTACAAAACAGCGATTCCATAATGAACTGCAGCTATCTGTTAGAAACGGTGAATTACGGCTTGTAAGACTGATTAAATCAATCCCGGGAAATCTTTGGGTTCTGGAAAATCCAAAGGATATTACTGCGGTATTCGGGAAAGTTATTGATTTAAAAATTCCGTTTTCCAATCTTGATATTGACCACGATGAAAATATGGAATTTGTTTTTGTTAACGCAGCAGTCGGAGTTAATGACGTTTTTATACCTAACGAAATGCTTTTAAATATAAAACGGGATTAATTAACATTTCTTGAATGACATATTGCAATAGCAATTGCATCTACGGTGTCATCAAGTTTTGGAAGGTTGTCAGTATTTAGCGAAAACTTAACCATCATTTCAACTTCTTTTTTATCAGCTCGTCCGTAACCTGTCAAAACTTTTTTCACTTCCATCGGAGTGTATTCATATATTGGAACACCAAATTTTTCCAGCACTGTTAAGATAACTCCCCTCGCGTGAGCTACCGGCATTACAGTTGTCTGATTGTGTACAAAAAATAATTTTTCTATAGCAGCAGCGTCAGGCTTGAATTCTTCTACGATAGTGTGCATATCGTTGTAAATTTCCAAAAGTCTTGACGATTCGCGCTCGCCTTTTTTTGTCTGAATTGAGCCGGAGGATAAAAGAGTGCAGTTATTTCCGTCAAAATCAACCAGAGAATAACCTACTATTGCCATGCCGGGATCTATACCTAAAATCTTCATAAATAAATTATACACAAAATTATCTTAGCCGGAAAGAAGAATTTCGTGCAGCATGTAAAAAGAACCGCATACAATAGTAATTGTGTCATCTCTTACCTCAAAACGATCGAGAGATACAAATTCCTTTGAAGGATACGGACATTTTGACTGAAGTTCTTCAACGGTCACGGAATTAGCATTGATAAAATGATAGAAATAGATTTCATCATTCTTGGTAAACAGAATCTCCATCATTTTGGTATAATCTTTTGTTTTAAGACAGCCGAAAACGAACCTGCGTTTTTTATCGGGGAAGTATTGTTCAAGACTGTCTCTGAGTGCTAAAGCTCCGTTAGGATTGTGGGCACCGTCGATAAGAAGCATTTTGTCACTGCGAAACTCAAACCGGCAAGGATGACGAACTTCATGCAATCCTTTGAGGATATCTTCTTGCGCTATGGCAGGGAAAACAAGTCTTATTGCCGCAAGCGCCAATGATAAATTTTCCTGCTGAAAACTTCCTTTCAGCGCAAGTTCCGAGGTATCTTCAAACGGCGCGACCATTAGTAAAAGCGAATTACATTCGTCTGCTTTATCTTTTATAGCTTCATAACCTTCACAAGTTACAACAGGGCACCCGGGTTTGATAATTCCGGCCTTTTCATAAGCTATTTTATCTTTTGTACTGCCAAGCCTATCTGTATGATCAAGATCTATATGAGTTATCACCGCGCAAAGATTCGACTTGATAACATTTGTAGCGTCAAACCGGCCGCCAAGCCCGGTTTCCAATACAACAACATCGACATTTTCATCCGCAAAATATTTAAACATTACGGCTGTTAAAAGTTCAAATTCTGTTAAATGAACATTATTCCTTTGCGCAAGATCATTAATTTCAAATACATATTCAGCAAACTTCTCTTTTGGAATATCCACACCGTTAATCTTAATTCTTTCGGTATAATCAAAAATATGCGGACTTGTATAAAGCCCGGTCTTTCTCCCGGAAGCACTAAGTACAGAAGCGATTATTGCACAGACAGAACCTTTACCGTTTGTTCCTGCAACATGAATACATTTCAATTTATCCTGCGGATTACCAAGAAAAGAAAGGATTTTTTCAATCCTTTCCAGTCCGAGATTTATATAAAATTTGCCTTGGGATGTTAATATTTTTAAAGCTTCATCGTAATTCATTTTCATATAATTAAATTAAGACAAAGACCGAATTTTATCAAGCTATAATTTAAACGGGTAATCCTTAGGAATTTTCCAGCCGTTCATGAAAATCAGCATGGTACAATAGGCGGCGGTATTAGTAACATTTTTATTACAGCCAATATCAGGATGAGTAAATAAACTTTCTCTTGTTCCATCCCAGCTTTTAAACGAATACGGCTCCACTCCTTTTTTATATAAATATTTATTTTCCTTATTATATGGTTCAAATAAAAAACTAAATGATTTAGTTCCGCCAAGTGTTCTATTAATATCCAGGAAAGTTGTACCGCTACCAGCTTCCTTTTCTAAGATTTCATAATCTTTTGCATACGGGAAAAAATTCCATCCCGAACCGGAAAATGATACCATACTTCCATCCGTAAAATAAACATCAAATCTCCGTTCGACAGTTCCGCTCTCTTCTGTCTTAAGAGTTTTAACATATTTTTTTAAATAAGTTCCATACCATTCCTCAGGGGAAATACCTTCAACAGAGACAACATCATCCTGAGTTCTCACTTCCATAGATTTCCAATACATTCTGCTGCCATTTTCTACTTCGCTTTGCATTATAGCCTGGTTTATAACTGAATAAAATTTGGCCAGTCTTGTTTCAACAACAGATTTTCTATAATTAGCCGTTAATACCGGCAAAGTCATCGCCGCTACAACACCGATTATGCCAAGAGTTATTAAAACTTCTGCCAGAGTAAACGCAGCCTTGCGGGGGACGTAGTCCCCTCTCACATGACGCTTCGCTGTGTGAAACGCAAAGGGTATATTGTTGACGTTTTCTGCCGACGGTATAATGTTTCGGGGGCTAGATCCTGCGGGAAACCGGACATTTTTCTCAAAATCAAAGATTTTGGAAAAAGTAGTCAAACAAGA
>CALUYR010000021.1 GCA_944325045.1 Candidatus Gastranaerophilales bacterium | reverse complement strand
GATTATACCGTCGCCAGAAAACATCAACAATATAACCTCTACGTCCTGCACAGCGAAGCGTCATGTAAGAGGTGGCTTCGCCACCCGCAAGGCCGCGTTTACATTAGCGGAAGTTTTAATCACCCTCGGTATAATCGGCGTTGTTGCGGCAATGACTTTGCCGACATTAATTGCGAATTACCAAAAGCAGGAAACAATCTCAAAATTACAAAAGGCTTATACTGTATTAAATCAGGCATTTAAACTTTCAGAAGTAGATAATGGGGAATTTGAGTATTGGAATTTTCCACAAACAGCAGATCCAGCTGTAATTGATGAATATTTTAACAAATACTGGAAACCTTATTTTAAGATTGCCAAGATATGTAATAATTATCAGGAATGCGGCTACGAGAGGAGTATGCCATATACTTCTTTAGATGGAACTCTTGCTAACTCATTCACTGTTGTAGCGCCTAATTATCGTAAAACGTTCTATACAACAGATGGTATGGTTTTTGCTATATCTGCTGCCGGCGGAGGAGGACTCCAGTCGGACGGAACAGTAAGTCCGATAATATACTCTCAAAATATTTGGATTGATATTAATGGTTCTAATCGTCCAAATCAGTACGGAAAAGACTTTTTTAGGTTTACGTTATCTAAAAAAGGAGTTATGGCTTATGGATATGACGCATCAGACGATGTAGTAAATCGCAGTTGCTCTAAAACGGAAAGAGGTGAGCGTTGTTTAGCTAAAATTATCCGTGACGGCTGGCAGATTAAAGACGATTATCCGTGGTAAGTTTAAATCGTATACAAAAACAGCAGGTCGTAAATTTCTGACCTGCTGTTTTTATTGCTTTATGGTGTATAGTTTTAAGCCTCATTCACATAATTTAACAGAGTTCGAACTCCGGCTCCGGTTGAACCGTAGTTAAAAATACCTTGCGGTTTTTCAAGGAATGCTGTTCCGGCTATATCAATATGCGCCCATTTCGGCCCTGATACAAATTCTTGTAAAAATACTCCGGCCGCAGAGGCTCCGCCATAGCGCGAACCTGTGTTTTTCATATCGGCAATATCAGATTTTAAACCGTCCATATATTCTTTATACATTGGCAGCTGCCAATATTTTTCACCGCTTTTTTCTGCAATATGAATTATTTTGGCAATTAAATCCTCATTATTTCCCATAACCCCTGAGGCTATCGTTCCAAGCGCAACCATGCAGGCACCGGTTAAGGTTGCAATATCAACAACTTCATCGACTCCGAGTTCGCAGGCATAACATAAAGCATCTGCTAATGTTAAACGGCCCTCTGCATCAGTATTATCAACTTCAATAGTTTTTCCGTTTTTTGCAGTCAATATATCACCAGGTTTGTACGCATTTTGTCCCGGCATATTTTCGCACGCGGCAATAATACCGTGGACTTCAACATTTTCGGGCTGAAGTTCTTTTAATGCCCTCATTACGCCTAAAACGCAAGCAGCACCGGACATATCATCTCTCATCGTAAGCATTGAGGCTGGTGGTTTTAAGTCCATTCCGCCGCTGTCAAAACATAACCCTTTACCGATGAGTGCAATTTTTTTCTTTGGATTTTTCCCTGTGTATTTCATGTGAATGAATTTAGGGGCTTCCGCACTGCCCTTGGCCACTGCAAGATACGCGCCCATTCCCATTCTTTCTATTTCGTCACGGTCATAAATTTCTGTTTGCAAGCCTTCAAAACTGCTGGCAAGTTCTGCAAGTTTTGTCGGAGTTGCGTAAGCTGCCGGTTCATTTGCGATATCGCGACTGAACTTCATTGCTTCTCCAAAGATAATGCCTTCTTTTACAGTATCTTCAGAGAATTTCGCAAAAATAACTTCGTCTAAGTGTTTTGCTTTTTCATTTTTGTACTTGTCAAAGGCATAATCCCCTATGTATGCGCCAATCACGGCGGATTTCCCGTAATCACACATAACATCAAAGTCAAAACAAGCTGTTTTTGCGTGAATTTGCCGTAATTTTTTTACTGCTTTAGCAACTGCTTCAGTCATTTTATTTGAGTCAAATTCATCTTTTTTCCCAAATCCGATAATTAAAATTTTATCAGCAGGAATTTTTCCGTAAGTATGTAATAAATATGTTTGTCCAAATTTCCCTTCAAAGTGGTCTTTCTCAACCGCATAAGTGTTAGCAAGTTCCTGTGAAGTGTTGTCTTCCTCAAATTTATTAATTACAAGAACTTCTGTTTTAATGTCTTTTGCGTCTTTGGTAACTTTAATTTCCATAGTTCTCTCCTTTTTACACGCAAATTATACCACTTTTTATGCAAGTTGTAAATAAACAGCAGTTTATCTGCAGCCCGGCAGTACAAACCAGAAGGTACTGCCGGAGTTAAGTCTTGATTTAAATCCGATTTCTCCTTTATGCGCATTTACAATCATCTTGCATAAAGCAAGCCCCACTCCTGAACCTTGCTGGCGTTTAAGCTGGTTTCTGTTGACCTGGGAGAAAAAGTTAAAGATCTTGTCGTAATCTTTTTTTCTTATTCCGTCGCCGCTGTCTTTAATTTCAAAGAGAAAATTATTCTTATCGTCAACATAAGAAACTATGACTATTTTGCCGTTTAGCTTATTAAACTTTACTGCATTTGAAATCAGGTTATAAATAAGCTGTTTAAATCTGAGAACGTCTGCATTGATTACAACATCCATCAGAGTGTAGTTAAGATCAATATTCTTGGATTTTAAAAGTTCATCAAAACTTAAAATAATATCTTCAATAATGCTCTTGGGCCGAAATTCAGTGTAGGTAAGCTCGAGATGTCCGAATTCTCCTCTTGCCATATCCAGTATGTCCTGTATGAGGCTTAGGAGAAATTTTGAACTTTTTGAGATGTTGTCGATGTATTTGTAATTGTCAGTTCCGCGGGTTTTCAGTTTTAATATATCAGAAAAACCTATTATGGAGTTAAGCGGAGTTTTGTACTCGTGCGAAATACTTGCTAAAAACTGAATTTTTTCTTTGTTATTTCTGTCTAAAGCGCCTTCAAGGTTTATTACATCAAGGCGGGTGTTAAAATTTTCCATTATAATTTCAACAATAGGTCTGTTCTTATAATTAAAATCATTACGTTTCCCAAAGATCGCGGTATAGCCTATAAGATCATTCCTGGACATAACCGGTGTGATAATTACGTTCAGCTTTGATATCTTGTAAAAATAATCTAAAATTTCAATAGTGTCGTAGGAGTTAGAAAACAGATCATTGCTTAAATCAAATATTTCAGCGGCTTGTTTTTTTATTTTTTCAGGTGCCTTTGGAGAGTAGAGTGTTTTTGTTATAGCAACTTTATTTGTCTCGGTATTTATAATATATATGCTGCAAGCCTGGGCTTTTAGTCCGGTTAAAATCCCGGATACAAATTCTTGTGCCAGTTCTTTTTGAGTCTTAATTGTATTAAGTTTTTTCAAAAATTTACATAAGAATTTTTCATGTAATATATTCATTGTATAATTATAATATGAACAAAAATTTAAAGAAAAAATTATTTGTAATTTCCGGATCTTCAGGTGTTGGGAAAGGTACGGTTTTGAAAGGATTTTTAAATAAACACCCCGAATTTATGCTTTCGATTTCATGTACTACAAGAAAACCGCGCAAAGGTGAAATTGACGGAGTTAATTATTTCTTTTTGAGTAAAGATGATTTTCAGGATTGTATAGCAAATAATAAATTCCTTGAGTGGGCTGAGTTTGCCGGGAATTTTTACGGAACAAAGAAAAAATATATTGAACAGTGTCTTACCGACGGGAAAGATGTAATTCTTGAAATAGAAACTAACGGTGCTTTGCAGGTAAAAGAGAAAATGCCGGAGGCTGTTTTGATATTTATAGCGCCGCCTTCTCTGGAAGCTTTGGAAAGCCGCCTAAGAGGCAGGCATACTGAAGATGAGGCTGCTATTCAAAAAAGGCTTAATGAAGTTAAAAAAGAACTCGAATCTGCTAAAAAATACGATTACAACGTTGTAAATGATGATTTAGAAAAAGCAATTTCAGAGTTGGAACAAATCATTGCCGGAGAGCAGGAAAAATGTTAGACGGAAAAAATATTTTAATAGGAATTACCGGCGGGATTGCGGCGTATAAAATTTGTGAACTTATAAGAATGTACAAGCGTTCCGGGGCTAACGTGCGTGTTATTTGTACTCCGAATGCTTTGAATTTTGTGACAAAATTAACCCTTCAAAATTTAAGCCAAAATGAAGTCGGAATTGAAGAGTTCAGTATAAGTGATTTTAAGCCTGAACATATTTCTTTCGCTGATGAAGCTGATATTATGGTTATCGCTCCGGCAACAGCTAATACTATCGGCAAAGTAGCTAACGGAATTTGTGATAACCTTTTGACATCTGTTGTTTGCGCGTTTAGAAAGCCGATAATTATTGCGCCGGCAATGAATTGCGGTATGTGGGAAAATATTTTTGTTCAGAATAATATAGATAAGCTTTCAGCTGCCGGTATGTGTATTATGGAGCCTGAGGAGGGATTTCTGGCATGCGGCAGTAACGGTGTTGGAAGGCTGTGCAGCCTTGATAAAATTTATGAGAAGACTGTTGAATTTTTAAAACAAAAAAAATATTTATCAGGGAAAAAGTTTGTTATAACAGCAGGCGGAACAATTGAAGCAATTGATTCGGTAAGATATATTTCAAATTATTCTTCCGGTAAAATGGGGATTGCTCTTGCCGACATTGCATTTGAGATGGGGGCTGATGTTACTCTGATTACAACTGTTGATACAGAAAAACCTTACCGGATAATCAGAGTTAAATCTGCTTTTGACATGAAATCAGCGGTTGAAGCGGAGTTTGATAAGGCCGATTATATTATTATGGCTGCTGCGGTTGCGGATTACAGAGCTAAAAATATCGCGGATCATAAACTTAAAAAGACCGATGCAGAAACTTTTTCCGTTGAATTTGTAAAGAACCCTGATATTCTAAAGGGGCTTTTTGAGCTTAAAACCAATGCATTAAGCAATTGTTCCGGACAATCTGCCATAAAATCGCCGATAATTGTCGGGTTTTGTGCAGAAAGTGAAAATTTAATAGAAAATGCAAAAGAGAAAATTTCGAAAAAAGGATGCGATTACCTTATTGCAAATGATATTTCAAGAAAAGATATTGGATTTTCAAGTGACTATAATGAGGTAACTATTTTGAAAAAAGACGGAACAATGAAGCATCTGCCCCGCGCCTCTAAAAGAGAAATTGCGACTAAAATCATAGAGGAAATATATGAATAAGTACGATCTTGTTTCAAAAATAGAGCTGTTTGCCCCTTTGGAAACTGCTGAAAAATGGGATTGCAGCGGATGGATTGTTGAAACCTCCAAGAAAGATATTCAACGAATTATGCTTGCATTGACTATTACTGATGATGTGGTTAATCAGGCAAAGGCTCAAAATTGTGATATGATAATTTCACATCATCCGCTTTTTCAGGTTCCGATGGATTACAGAGATATAAATATGTACTGCTCGCATACAAATTTGGATCTTGCAAATGGCGGAACAACTGATACCCTAATAGATAAGCTGCAGAAATTTGGATTAAAAATTCATAATATAGAATCAGCTCCTCTGGATTTTGTCCGGTATGTTAATACGGATATTTCGGTAAACGATTTTCTGATGATACTTTCAAAAATTTCTGCCGGAATCAGGTATACAAATCCTCAAAATATAAAAAGACTTTTTAAGATAGCTTTTTGCGCGGGGAGCGGAACAGAATTTATTGCAAATGCAGCGCAGAACGGGGCTGATGCCTTGGTAACCGGTGATTTGAAGTTTCACACGGCACTTGAAAGTCCTATTATGGTATTTGATATAGGGCATTTTGAAAGCGAAATCCAGGTGCTTAACGTGTTTAAAAGCTTAATTTCAGAAGATGCTGAGGTTATTTATGCCAAAGAAGAAAGTCCGTTTATCTTTATAAATATTTAGTCGCTTTTGTCAATTGATTTCCATTCTTCTTCAGCGATATTTAGATGTAGGTAATTCATGTTTCCTTTAGCTATTACCCAAATTGCACAGCAGCCTCCGCTATGCCAGCCTGAGTTCGTCTTTTCTGTTGAGCATGAGTCTTTCTGTAACCACCAAAGATCATAGTCTCTTATCATAGGTGTATTTTTCTTCTTTGGGCTTAGATAAAGAAAAAAGAAATCTTTGTCGATTTGGTTTGGACCTTTAACACCGTTAATATCAACATTTAAATGGACAAGTGGTCTGTCTCCGTCCGACCATATATAATTATGTAGGTATATCCGGTTATTGAAACTATAGCTCTGTTTGCAAGTGCAAAAAACTTATGATTGTCCGGCCCCGACCTTCCATTAGGAAAATTTGCGCTATGATTGAATTTGGGCCATGTTGAGTATCTTTCATCACTATTCCTCTATGGATATTATAAACTATTATTAATATTTTTTAATAATTTATTGAACTTTATGTTATAATTCGTTTATGGATATATTATCAGACAGTCTTATAGCATTGGAATTTGATAAAATACGTTCTCAGCTTTCAGGTTTTGCCAAATGCAGCCAGAGTAAAGAAATCTGTCTTAATCTTCTTCCGCTTGAAAATATCCAAGATGTTATTAATTCCCAAATTTATACCAGGGAAGCTAAAGCTGTTCTGGATATGCCAAGTGATATTCCTCTTGATTATGTTGCGGATATAGCTTCTATTGAACAAAATTCTCTCGTAAGTTACCTGGACGAAGCCGAGCTTATCGACATTGCAAAAACTTTCAGAACCTCAAGGCTTGTCCGGAATTTTATGAATGAAAATACGGAGCTTTCAAGCAGGCTGAACACTCTTGCCAGAAATCTTACCACTGATAAGGAACTTGAAGATAGAATTTTTAATACATTTGATGAAAATTTTCAAATAAAAAAAGATGCAACCCCCGAATTAAAAGGGCTTTGGGCCTCTCTAAGAGAAACAGAAAAAGCAATACGGACAAAAGTCGGGGAGCTTTTAAGTTCGGCAGACTTCGTAAAACACTTGCAGGAAACAATTTATACTACGCGCGATGACAGAATTGTTTTTCAGGTAAAGGCTTCTGACAAAAGTAAGGTTGGCGGGATTGTTCATGATGTTTCTGCAACAAATAAAACGTTTTATATTGAGCCTGAAAGTCTTGTGCCGCTTAATAACAAACTCCGTGAAACTCAATCACGTATACATGCAGAGTGCGTCAGAATCCTTTCCGAGCTTACTCAGATGGTTAAATTTCATTTCCCGTCGCTCAAAAATAGTGAGAAAATTTTAGCCCAAATAGATTTTCATTTTGCAAAAGCTCGCTATGCCGTTAAAATTCGTGCTGTTGAACCTGAAATTTTAACTGATAAAAAAGAAATTATACTTACTCGTATGAGACACCCGCTGCTTATCGGAACAGTTGATAATATTGTTGAAAATGACTTTGAAATAGGCAGGGATTATAAGTCCATTATTATCACAGGTTCAAATACCGGCGGAAAAACTGTTACCCTTAAAACTGTCGGGATTTATATTCTGATGACCCGTGCCGGCTTGTTTCTGCCTTGTATAGGTGCCAGAATTTATCCGTTTAAAAAAGTTTTTGCTGATATCGGTGATTCCCAAAGTATATTGCAAAGCCTTTCAACGTTTTCATCTCACATGAAAAATATTATAGAAATAGTTAATAATAGCGACACAGAAAGTTTTGTTCTGCTCGATGAAATCTGCGCAGGTACTGATCCGGTTGAAGGAGCTGTGCTTGCTAAAAGTATTCTTGAAAAGCTTGCGCAAAAAGATGTCTTTTCTACTGTTACAACGCATTACGGGGAATTAAAAGCACTGGAATATTCTAACCCGTATTTTAAAAACGCTTCAGTAGAATTTGATACCCATACTCTCAAACCTACGTACAGACTTCTTATCGGAATCCCGGGACTTAGCAATGCAATTGCAATTTCCGCAAATTTGGGGCTTGACAGTTCAATTATTAAGGAAGCGAAAGAAACTCTTATCTCTCAGAAAGATCCGTCTATTCTTGTTGTTGAAAAACTTCAGGAAACACGGCAAATGCTCAATGACAGCCTGCAAAAAACCGAAGCATTGCGCTTGGAAGCTCAAAATTTAAAACTCGAATACGAAAAGAAACTTGCGGAGGTAAAGAACGAAAAGAAAAAAGCAATAAAAGATATCAAACGTAAATTTGATTATGAATTGCTCTCAGCCAAAGGTGAAATTAAAACTATTGTCGATGAAATAAGAAAAGAAAAATCCGAAAAACTTGCAAGACGTGCGTTCTCAAGAATGGGCAGGATGGAAGCTGATTATCGTGAAAAAGTCGGAGTTTACGAGGATCGGGAACAGTATGAACGCGTTGACTGGGATAAGATTAACATTAATGATAAACTTGTTCTGAAAGGTCTTAATCAGCCGGTTGTGGTGTTGAGCCTTCCTGATAAAAAAGGTAATCTTTATGTTTTAATGGGTGATATAAAAACAAAAATTAAGCAGGATAAATTAGCCCCTTATGACGCCGCTTACGATAAAAAAGCTCCGGCTTATTCTCCATCAAAGTTTGATAGTTTTAAGCTTCACAGAATAGATATTTCAAACCGGCTTGACCTCAGAGGTGTCCGTGTTGATGATGCGCTTGATCAACTTGAAGATTATCTTGATAAAGCAAGTCTTGCCAATATGTCTCCCGTAACAGTTATCCACGGGCATGGTACCGGCGCTTTAAAGGCTGCTGTCAGAGATTATCTCTCTACTTCTCCCTATGTTGCAAAGTTTCGTCCCGGTGAAGATTCTGAAGGCGGTGACGGCGTTTCTGTTATTGATATTAATTAATTTGCTTTTTATTTGTAGAGGGAATATTAAGTTTTGTTAACAAAAGCCGTAAATCCATGCAATTCTTCAACCCTGAATGTTTTTATATACATGTAAAGGTAAAAATAGGTTAGTTTTACAAAGGTTAGTTATTAAATTAAAAGTAGGGGTAAAAAATGTTACTCACAGGTCAATGGCGATTATTTCAACTCATAAGACAACGACATGATAAGAATTATCGCTTAATGCAACTGAATAAGGAAATGATGGATTACAAAACCTATGCAGAAAATATTGCGGACGGTTCAATATCTATCCACGAAATGTTTACTACTCCTTCTTCTATGTTTAACCGCCAAATGCTTTATATGAATATGTCATCACAATTCTGCCAGATGAGTGCCGCAAACCAAATGCAGCAGGTAAGTTCTAATCCTCTCTTCCAGAATATGATGGCTCAATCTCAAAATGCACAAATCCAGCAGGCTTATCAGCAGATGATGTACAGAAGCTTCTATAAACAAGCTCAGGAACAGTTTGCAAAATATGAGTCAAGACTTCTTAATGAAAAAGAAAAAGAAATGTCTAAAGAAAAACTTCAGCTTGAAATGGAATTAGCAATGATTGAAGAAGAAATTAAGAATACTAAAGATGCTGTTAAAAATGATGTTAAAAACTTTGTTAGCGAATACGCATAGTTAAACAAGGCTATATATTTTTCTAATCCTTAATAATCCTAAAATCCTTAACGTTAAAGCTCCGAACCCCTGCGGAGCTTTTTATTTATCCTCTGTTTTTAAATTTCTTTTCTTATATAGGATAAACTGATTGTGTATATATCATTTTCGACGTTAATCACAGCCCACCGTAGCGGTGTTAATCCGTTTTTTTTCAACTCTTCTTCTATTTTATCAGCGGATATAGGTTTTTGAATTTTTATTTTAATGTTTTCTGATACAATCATCTATTCCACCGTAACGGATTTAGCCAGATTTCTAGGCTGGTCAACATCTTTGCCCAGGTATTCAGCAATGTAGTATGCCAGCAGCTGTAACGGCACCATCGCAATAATCGGCGATAAAAGTTCCTGAATATCAGGTACTTCTATAATAAAGTCAAATAAATCTTTTAACTTTTCATCTTTTGAGTTGGTAAGTGCTATCATTCTGGCGTTTCTTGCTTTTGCCTCTTCACTGTTTGAAAGAAGTTTTTCGTAAACACTGCCTTTCATAAGTATTGAAAGTACAGGCATGGACTCGTCAAGCATTGCAATCGGCCCGTGTTTCAGTTCGCCTGCAGGATAACCGGTCGCGTTGATATAACTTATTTCTTTAAGTTTTAATGCCCCCTCAAGCGCTGTCGGATAGTTTATTCCTCTTGCTATATAGATAAAATCTTTTGTATTTGCATAAATTTTTGCACATTGCTGTATTTTTTCTTTATGGGAAAGCATTTGTTCTATTTTTTGAGGAATTTGTGTTAGATCTGTTTTTAGTGATTTTAATACAGAACTTTCAAGACTTCCTTTAATTTCTGCCATATACATAGCAAGCAGGTAGAATGACACAAGTTGTGCAATATAGGATTTTGTTGCTGCTACTGACACTTCAATTCCTGCACTTACCGGTACCAGGCTGTCAGCCTCTCTTGCCATTGCACTGTCAGGTCTGTTTGTTATAATTAAGACATGTGATCCTTTTGCTTTTGCTTGCTTAATTGCCGTTAAAGTATCTGCTGTTTCGCCTGATTGAGAAACACCTATTACAAGAGTATTTGCATCAGTAACTGTTTTTCTGTAGATATATTCACTGGAAGCTTCTACGTCAACAGCTATTCCGCAGAAGTTTTCTATAATGTATTTACCTATCATTGCCGCGTGTAATGAGGTTCCGCAAGCGATGATCTGGATTCTGGTTAAGTTTTTTAATGTCTCTCTTGTAAGCTTAACTTCATTAAGAACAATCGGTTCTTCTGTTGTATGGAGTTTGCCGACGAGAATGTTTCTTATAACGTCCGGCTGTTCATGGATTTCTTTAAGCATAAAATGCTTGTACCCCATTTTACTCAATGCAACCGGTTCCCAAGGTAAAGTTTCTATTTTCGGTTGTAACTCATTACCGTTTTCGTCAATCAGAACCATTTTTTCTCTGGATAGAGTGACAATTTGATTATCATTCAGGTATACTGCTTTTTTTGTGTACTTAATTATTGCCGGAACATCTGAGGCAACGTAAAATTCATTATTGCCAATGCCGACAAGCAAAGGCGCATTTCTTTTTGTACATACAAGCGTATTTTTATCGTTGTTGTGCATTACGCATAAGGCGTAAGCTCCTTCAATTTCTTTTACAGCAAGCTGAACAGCTTTGGTTAAGTTTTGCGTGTCAGCATATTTGTATGCTATCAGGTGGGCAACAACTTCTGTATCTGTTTGGGTTTTGAACTTTGCTCCGAGCTTTTCGAGTTTTACACGTAATTCTTTAAAATTTTCTATAATCCCGTTGTGTACTATAACAAGATTCCCGCAATTGCAGGTGTGCGGATGAGCGTTAACTACAGTCGGCGCTCCGTGGGTTGCCCATCTTATATGACCAATCCCAAGTGTAGAGGCGGAGTATTCGTCTTTGTGCTGCATTAACACGCTGCTAAGGTTTTCGAGTTTGCCCTCGGCTTTATAAACATTAATCTTTTCCCCGCATTGCACAGCAACTCCGGCTGAATCGTATCCTCTGTATTCAAGCTGGTGAAGTCCGTCTATTAATATATCAACAACAGGCTTATCACCTATATATCCTACTATTCCACACATATCTTCTCTCCATATAAATATAATGTCTGTAGTTTTATTATATCATCAATATTTGAAATTTTAAAATCTTTATAAAATTTTTATGTATTTACAA
Source organism: Candidatus Gastranaerophilales bacterium (assembly GCA_944325045.1). Lineage (GTDB taxonomy): Bacteria > Cyanobacteriota > Vampirovibrionia > Gastranaerophilales > Gastranaerophilaceae > UBA1221. Next base: position 1,828 of record CALUYR010000021.1, on the reverse strand, counting down.
AGTTTATTACGGTGAAATTTATAACTTTATGGCCTGATAATTAATTTATCTTTGCCAGCAGGAGTTTTTTAATTCCTTTAGAATTTTGCTTGACTTTGAAATAAGTTAAGGGCAGATTTTTGGCAAAGTATTTATTATTTACCGGTTTTAGTATTCAATATCATGCAAAGCGTTAAATATATTATCGGTAATCTCCTGAATATATTCCTGGGATACCATTCCGTTAATTACTGCATCCGCAATTTCGTATGTAGGTCTTATATATTTTTGAGCGGTTGCATTTACATCTTTGAATTGCAGGTCTGCTGCTGCTCCGGTTTTTCCGCGGCTGATTGCTCTTTTGTACCAGCGGTCTTTTATTACTTCGAGAGGGGTGTATACATAAACTTTTACATCCATAATATCTCTGACTCCCTCATTGAGAACATAAAGTCCTTCTGTTAAAACTACTTTTGCAGGTTTTTTTATGTCTCCGTCAGGATCTGACACGCAGGTTACAAAGTCGTATTTAGGTGATGTAATAGTTTTTCCTTGTTTTAAATTAATTAAGTGATCTTTCATTAACTCAAGGTCTATTACATCCGGTGTATCAAAGCTGAAACCGGTTTTAAACAATTCTTCATAGCTGCCGGCCGCTTCTAATTCTTTTGATGTATCCTTATAGTAGTCATCGCAGCGAATTACTGTATATATCCCTTCTTTTTTCCCTTTTACACATGCCTTAATCGTGTTGTCTACAAAAACTGTTTTCCCGGAAGCACTTTCTCCGGTTATCCCTATTAAAAATGTCTTTTTCTTTTCCTGGACAACCATGCGCGCTATGTTCATAATCAAATTATCTGAAATTTTCAAAAATAGCGGCTGTACTTGTTTTTTATCTTCCTCCAAGATTTTTTTTAGTGCGTCTACAATATTAGAAATAACTTCCATATCGCTTCTGCTAGAATAATAGTTGTAGTTTGTTAAATCAAAACTTGTTGTCATAATGTTTTCACTTCCTTAAAAACCAGCTTTTTAATATATTGTACTTTAAAGTTATTTAATTTTCTCATTATGCTAAATTTTGTAACAAATTTGTTAAAGTTTTAAAGGTTTCTGCAAGTTTTGCCGTAAATGGTATTGTTGACAGTATCGGGAGTTGATTATGATAAGTAACGAACTAAGTTTAAATGTATTATCAGAAGATGAAAGAGCTGAAATCGAGGCAAATATTGTAGACTTTGCACTCGAAAAATTTTTTAACAATGTTTTGGATTGTCTGTCTGTAAATGAAAATGAAAAGTGTTTTAGGCTTTAGAAGTATGATTTCAGATGATTTGTCAGGATTTTATTCCTAAAATTCACTATACCTCTTGAATTTTGTTTTGTTTTGTTATAAAATATTAATACAGATAACAATACAAGATAATAAAGGTGGTGAAAATATAAATGGCAGAAGTTAAAGTCGGTGAAAACGAAAGTATTGAAATCGCTTTAAGACGCTTCAAGAAAAAAATCCAAAAAGCAGGAATTCTTTCTGAAGTTAAGAAACGCGAAAGATACGAAAAGCCAAGCGTTAGAAGAAAACGCAAATCTGAAGCAGCTCGTAAAAGAAAAGTTTAGATAATGGCATAAATATAAAGAAGAGGCTTAATTAAAGCCTCTTCTTTTGTTATAAAAACATATACGGTCAACTTAAAACATCAATAATAAATGCGTCTTACCAAGCGCAGCGTCCTGTAAAAGCGGACTTAGTCCGCCCCCCTTGCAAAAATAAAAAAATAGTTTATAATGAAGGAAAAAGGAGGATAAAAGCATGGAAAAGCCAAGTATAGCAATACATAAAGGG
>CALUYR010000020.1 GCA_944325045.1 Candidatus Gastranaerophilales bacterium | reverse complement strand
CGATATGGAAAGCATAACCGAAAGCCTTATTAACCACCGACACATTGAACCCCCAACCGAAGGACTATTGTTGTGCAGATATTCTGAACAAACATTCCTTCATAATAGAGAGAAAAGTAAAGCGAACGTGCGCGAAGGAAGTGAGCGCGATAGTGAGCTAAAGAGTGGAAATGCGGAAGCATTTCAGTCTATCAAGCGATCAAATCAACGCCATAAGGCGTTGAAAATAAACAGCAAGTTTTTCTTTTTCGGTTCACTTTTTCTTTTTTCCTGCCCTAAAAAAGAAAAAGTGAATAAAGAGCAAACAATTAGTAAAGTTTTATCTAACAAATTAAAGCGTCAAGTAAGAGGCGGCTGCGTCCCCCGCAAGGCCGCATTCACTCTGGCAGAGGTTTTAATTACGCTCGGCATAATCGGCGTAGTAGCGGCTTTAACCCTGCCGGCACTTATTAATAATTCAAGAAATAAAAAACTTGAAGCCGGGTTAAAGAAAAATTATTCAATAATTCAACAGGCGTTTGACATGTATCAGGCTCAAAATGGTGAAAGATTGAGACCGCAAAATGTCGGATTACATGAATTTAAATCCTTAATAATGCCTTATTTTAAAGTTTTAATTGACTGCGGATTTGGATATGAAGGAGGTTCTCTTGATCCTGAGTGCGGAGCAGTAAATTCTTCTTCTCAAGACAATAAGGTAACCAATTATATGACTTTTAATAACAATTCAATCAGTATGGATTACTTTGATGACGGTCAATTTATCTTATCAGACGGAAGTGTTATTTTTATTGAAAATCGTGGTAATGCTTATGGCAATTTGATATTAATATCTGTTGATGTTAATGGGCCTTCCAAAAGACCAAATAAGTGGGGGCAAGATTTATTTACATTTCAATTGACTGATGATGGGAAAATTTTACCTATGGGAGCTGGAGGAACTAAGTTTACAGATTTAGATATATATTGTTCAAATAATTCATCCAGTCAGTTAAATGGAATTGCTTGCGCCTATTCGGCATTGACTGATAAAAATTATTGGCAAAATTTACCGTAAAAAAAAAGAGTGAACCTTAACGGGTTCACTCTTTTAGATTTAATGCCTTATGTCTTATTTATCAACTTTGTCGAACATTTGCTTGATTCCGTCAACCGATGATAAAATTCCGGTAGCCTCATAAGGCATATAAACAACTTTGTTATTTTGACCTTTTGCTATGTCAGCTAAAGATTCGAGATATTTCATAGCAATAAGATATTTATCCGGCTGGCCTTTGTCAGCCAGTGCATCAATAATTCTCTTGATTGCTTCTTTTTCAGCGTCAGCCTCTATGATTCTTGCCTGAGCAATACCTTCTGCTCTTAAGATTTCAGCCTGCTTTTCGCCTTCTGCCGATCTGATTGCGGCTTCTTTTTCCCCTTCGGCTTTTCTTATAGCCGCTTCTTTAAGACCTTCCGCTTCTGTAATTGTTGCAGTTTTTTCTCTGTCAGCTTTCATTAATTTATCCATTGAAGCCTGAATATCAGCAGGCGGGAAAATGTCCTGAATTTCTACTCTGTTAACTTTAACCCCCCATTTATTGGTTGCTTCGTCAAGTATGGTTCTTAGTTCTGTGTTGATGGTATTTCTTGAGGTTAAGGTTTTTTGCAGATCCATTTGACCGACAAGGTTTCTTAAGTTTGTTTGTGTTAATTTTTCGATCGCTTCCGGGAGGTTGGCAATCTCATATACTGCACTTTTTGAATCTACTATTTGGAAGTAAATGAGTGCGTTAATTGTAATGGATACGTTATCTTCCGTGATTACGTTCTGGCGCGGGAAATCATACATCTGTTCCCGTTTATCAATTCTAAAGACCGGCTTTAGATATGCATAACTCTGTCCGTCAATTCCTCTTGATGAAACTTTGGTAAGAATTGTTCTGGGTGCTTCAAGTACCGGGAATATAAAATTCAAACCTGGTTCAAGAGTTTTTTCGTAGCGCCCCATTCTTTCGATGATAACTTCCTGCTGCTGCTGGACAATGATAATACCTTTTGCAACATAAACAATAAGCGCAACAATAAGAATAAGTAAAAATATTGACATTTTTTAATCCTTTCTCCTATATTTTTTCCACATATAAAACTAAGCTGTCATTTTTAATAATTTTAACCTCCGAACCGGCAGGAATATCTTCCCCGTCATTCAGAAGTCTTGCATCCCAGCGCTCGTCGTATATAGTTATTGCGCCGGATGATTTTGTAATAGTTTCAAGCGCTTTGGCCGTTTTGCCAATATATTTGTTATCAAGCCCGCTTGAGTTATCTGAATCTTTTGTTCTGACGAGCAGCGGTCTTATCAGCCATATTGAAAGCAGCGATATTACAATAAAATCTACTACCAGCGCCGTGATACTGCTTACATACAGTGAAATTAACGCTGTAAAAAATCCTGCAACCGCAAAATTAAGGAAAAAACCTGATGGAATAGTTATTTCCAAAATAATTGCAACAACTCCTGCAATTGAAAATATTTGCCATAGTGCCATAATTTATAAAACTCCTGTCTCTTTTTACACGAATAAGTATATCATATTCAAATAGTATGGTCAATCTTACAAATGTCTATTGTAATTTTAATTTCCGCTTATAATTCATATACTTGATTTTCCAAAAGTTTATGCAGTAATTTGCCGTAACTGTTTAATATAAAAGAAAGGAATCAGCTTATGGCAAGAATTATTGAAGGGAACCGGCGGATCATCAAAATGTCAGTGGATGATGTTTTGAACATTGTTAGAGAGTATCAAAGAATAACGTACAATGCGTGTTGTTATGATCACATTAGAGAATTACTTAAAAATTCAGAGTTTTATGTTCCGGAAGAACCTTGATTCCTCCGGGTTAGTTCCTGTTAAACTTTTATTCTGCTTATCTTATTTCGAAGCTAAAAGCGCGCCGGCAATCATTGCCGGCGCGCTTTTAGCCATAATTCTTAAAAATTTTTTATTTAACAGATTTTTTGAGGGCTTCAGTTATATCGTCGCCCCCATAGAGAACCATTTCTTTTGCTAAAACTAATTTATAATTATTGTTTTGTGCATATTCATTAATAGTATTATTGATATTTTTATTTATGTCTTGTAATTTTGTAAAATAATCTTTTTCCATAGCTTTTCGTTTAGTATTTAGCTCTTTATTATATTTTTCTTCCAGAGATTTTTTCTTTTTTTCATCGGTAGTAGCAGCGACATCCTTTCTGGCTTTTTCGATATATTTGATTATTTCTTCGGCTTTTGCCTGATGATCTTTTCTTGCTGCCTGAACCTGTGATGAAGATTCAATTACTTGCATAACATCAACAACCGCAATTTTACAATTACAAGGCACTTCAGACATTGCAAAATTATTAACGCTAAATCCTATAAAAAAAGCAGCTGCTGTGATTGCCAAAAATTTAAATTTGTTGTTCATAAATTCTCTCCTTTTTTGCTGAAGTACCCAAAATTGTTCCATTATTTGTATGATATTTTTTGATTCATATCATTTAGTAATGTGAACTTTTTATAAGCGACTTTACAAGGCCACCATTATCCTCTATAATAATACCAGCTAAAGCAAAAAATTTGCTAGTTTGTGAATTTTTGTAAAAAAATAGCAACAAAAATATAAGAACGGTTTTTATTAATTTATATAAGTAACACAATGTTATTGTGGAAAATGATGATTAATTACTAAATTGAAGGTGCGTAATGAAAAAGATAACCAAAAGTACAAAATTTGTTAAAGCAATTATAGGATTAGGGACCTTCGCAATATTTGCTTTACCTGCATCTTTCACCCCGGCTTTTTCTGTTGAGTATGGAAATATCTCTCCGCAAGATATTCAAATGATGCAAATGCAGGGAGGTATGAATTACAGGCACGAAGAGGATGCCCTCAAGAAGAAATATTATCAGGAGGAAAGTCAGCAAAATTATCAGGAATATGCTGATTACGGCCGTGCGGGTGATCCTGCTAAAAACCAGGAAAATGTTGTTGATGACAGATCAGTTACCCCAAATCCGTATGTTCAGGGTGAAGTTCAGGGATCTGACACCCAGGGCGTTTTCGTAAACTCTGTTGAGGTCTCTCCTTCGCAGATATTAACTAAAGAAGAAATTGATGCAATTATTAAACCTATTATTGGTAAGAATGTTTATATCTCTGATATAAAAGCTGTTGTTGAAAAAATTAACAGGGTTTATGCCGAAAGAGGTTTTGTGACTGCAAGAGCTTTCTTGCCTGAACAAACAGTTCAAAATGGCGTTATTAGAATTGACCTTGTCGAAAGTAAGGTCGGTAACGTTACTGTTGAGCAAAACCGTTGGACTAAAACCGGTTACATTAAGGATAGAATGCCGCAGCAGCAAGGTGAACTTTTCGATATCGTTGAATTAGAACAGGATATCATGGATTTCAACAGATATAATGAAGGCGTTAACCTTACGGCAAACCTTAAAGCCGGTGAAAAGGTCGGTACAACTGATATTGAATTAAAAGCTCATGAAAACTTCCCGTTCCACTTAACGGCAATGATGGATAATGCCGGTCGTTATACAACCGGTCGTATCCGCGGCGGTGCGATGTTAACTGCTGACAGTTTGTTCGGTTACAGAGATAAATTAAGTTTAGGTACTTATTTCTCAGGCGGTTCAGTGAGCCCGTTTGTTGACTACAACATACCGGTTAACCGCAAAGACGGCCGTGTTGGTTTTATGTTCAGCTCGACTTTCTCTAAAATCAAATACGGAAGTTATTCTCCTTTGGATTTGACCAGCAGAGCGTATACTTATTCATTGTATTATACTCAACCGCTTGTTAGAAAGCCTGGCTTTGAGTTGAAAAGTTACGCTGCTTTAAACTATAAGCGTGCTTTAACCAAAATGGGTATGCTTAAAGAGTTCGGTTTTGACGATGAACTCGGTTTGGATGAAGTTACAAGTATTGATGTAGCTTTGAACTTACGTAAGGATACCAAGTATGGTATTTGGTACTTAAACCAAGGCGTTGGTTATGCTGCTCCGTTATTTGACAACGACTCAAATTACTTCAAAATATTCGGTGGCGCTGTAAGGTTGCATGACTTCTCTCATGGTGTTATCGGTCAGTTGAGAGGTAACTACCAGGTTATACCTAACAGCCATTATATTCCTTACATAGATCAATTCCAAGCAGGCGGTCTTGCTACTGTAAGAGGTTACGCTGAAGGTTCTATGATCGGTAAAAACGGTTTCTTCACCAGTGCTGAATTGATGTTCCCGTTAATGCCTCGTCAAATAACAAGCCCTAGAAGCGGTGAGAAAATTCCGTTTATCGGCAAATATGTAAAAGGTGCAGTGTTTGCTGATTTCGGCGGCGTGTTCCCGCAGGTTGATGAATACCAGTATGAAGGTTCATACTTCATGGCTTCCCTTGGTATGGGGCTTAGAGTTCAGCTTCCGGGTGACTTGAGCGCAAGGTTATATTGGGGCTATCCTTTGATCAATAGCAGATACTTTGATCAGGACAGAAAAGTCGGTCGTTTCCATTTCGAACTCACTATGGAACCTGATTTCGATGCGCTTCTAAGAAAACGTGTTGTTGAAGCTAAACCTCAGCCTAAAAAAGCTGAACCTCAACCGTCAGAACCGGTTAATAACTATGATGATATCCGCCACTATGATTACTTTAATGACGGCGGCGGCGGAGCCCTCTAATTTGCTTCCGGCCTCATAGTTTGAAAAAATATAACTTATAAAAATCGCCCTTATTTAAGGGCGATTTTTTGTTGCAATTAAAATTTTTTGGCGTTACACTCTATTTGTGGATGAGTTATGACCAAGGCTATTTTTATCACAGCGACCGGTACTGATGTCGGTAAAACTTATATTTCAGCGTTAATTGTTAAGATGATGCGTGAGCGCGGTTTTAATTGCGGTTATTTTAAGCCGGTATTAAGCGGTGCAGAAGTTGTCGGCGGGAACCTGATTCCCGGGGATTGTTCTTATGTTCTGAATACGGCCGGAATAGATTCGGATCCTTGCAAGTCTGCTTCTTATATTTTTAAGCCGGCTGTTTCTCCTCATCTGGCATCTAAAATTGAAAATAAGCCTATTGAGATTAAAAAAATTCTGATGGATTTTGAAAAAATAAAAAAAGACTATGAGTACGTTGTTGTGGAAGGTGCCGGCGGGATTACATGCCCTTTAAGAATAGATGATAGGATTTTACTGCTCCCTGATCTTATAAAAGCTCTTGGTTTATCTGTTCTAATAGTTGCAACTTCTGAGTTAGGAACTCTAAATTCTACTCTTTTGACTGCAGAGTATGCAAAGGCCAATGACATTAACGTCATTGGAATTGTATTAAATAAATTTAATGAAAAGGAGTTCATGCAGCTTGACAATAAAATACAAATAGAAAGGCTTACCGGATTAAAAGTGCTTGGGCTTGCAGTTAAAAATGCACACGATTTACTTCCGGAAGATCTGTCCGTAGAAAGATTTTTTAGAGAGGTTATTTAAAATGGAGAATTGGAGTGAAAGAGATTTAAAATATATATGGCATCCGTGTTCTCAAATGAAAGATTATGCTGAATTGCCGCCTATAGTCATTGAGCGGGGGGATGGAGTTTATTTGTATGATACATCCGGGAAAAAGTATATCGACGTGATAAGTTCCTGGTGGTGCAACCTTCTCGGTCACTGTAACCCGAAAATTAATGAAGCTGTAAAAAAACAGATTGATGAACTTGAGCATGTTATTTTTGCAAATTTCTCAAACAAAAGAGCAATAGAATTGTGCGAAAAACTGATTAAAGTATTGCCTTCTGGGTTGTGTAAGTTTAATTTTTCTGATAATGGATCAGCCTCAATTGAGTGTGCTATGAAAATGAGTTTTCAATATCATTATCAGACCGGAGCTCCCAAGAAAAAGCGATTTATGGCTTTAACAGACGCATATCACGGAGAAACTATCGGTGCCTTATCTGCGGGCGGCTGTGATTTGTATTCTGAAATTTATAAGCCTATGTTAATGGATGTAGTAAGGATAGACGGTCCTGATTGTTATAGATGTCCTTACGGTCTTTGCAGAGATAATTGTAGCTGTGAGTGTGCTCAAAAAGCAGAAGAAGCTTTTGAAAAGTATGGTGATGAAACTTGCGCACTTCTTGTAGAACCTCTGCTGCAAGGTTCTGCGGGGATGAAAATTTATCCTCCTCTATATTTAAAGAAATTGCGTAATTTGTGTGATGAGTATAATGTCATTCTTATTGCGGATGAAATTGCGACCGGATACGGACGTACCGGAAAAATGTTTGCATTCGGCCATGCTGGAGTTTCTCCTGATATTATTTGCTTGTCAAAAGGGCTTACCGGCGGTTATATGCCGATGTCTTTGGCTGTTACAACCCAGAAGATTTATGATGCTTTTTATGCTGACTATAATGACGGAAAGGCATTTATGCATTCCCATACTTATAGTGGTAATCCTCTGGCTTGTTCTGCGGCAAATGCTGTTTTAGATATTTTATCTGACGGTTCTGTGTTGAAAAATGCTAATAACAATTCGGTTTATTTTAATAAAATTATAAAAGAAAAATTTGAAGGCCACAAAAATGTAGGAGAGGTTCGTTCGATCGGGCTCATTAATGCGATTGAACTTGTAAAGGATAAAACATCTAAAGAACCTTTTGAACCCGGGCTTAGAATAGGTTATCAAGTCTACAAAAAAGCTCTGAATCGCGGAGTAATATTAAGGCCACTGGGGAATGTTATATATTTTAATCCTCCTCTTATTATAGGTAAAGATGACATGGATTATGTCACTGATGCTGCTTTAGCTTCTCTGAAGGATATTTTAGGTTGAAGCTGAACAATCAATTTCTGCGCTATTAAGTGTCGTAAAGTATATTATTATTTCACATAAATATTTGTCCGGCTAATTTTGCTTGAAATCCTTACTACTACAAGCAATTTAAAATTTAATTTCCCCAAATTGCCCGTAGTTTGCTACCTTTGCCAAGTTGTTTCTATATTTCCCGTGTATTTTTCTGCACTCAAAATCTTGCGTTTAAATTATTAAACGTTAAACACACACTTTATAAGAAACATTCTCTCCTAACTGGCGAATTTCATCAAAATAAACTCAATCCGTTGGTTATGTTTATTTGTTTTCAATTAGCTTTCTGTTGTAAGTTCTTCCCAAATGCTTGGTACAACTATTAATGCAGTGTAAACAATGAAACCAAATAAGATTAAGTTGATAGCTTCCATGATAAACCTCCTAAGTTTTCATGACTAAAATCAGACCTTTACTATTATATTATACCCAATTTGAAATAAAATGTAACAGTTTTTTGGAAAAATAATACAATTTTATGAAAAATTATTTGACTCAAATCGTAAACAATGTAAAATGTTTTTAAAAGGGATTGTATATGGAGAAAAAATTAAAAGTTTTATTTTCAAATCTATGCTGTTCACAATGCAAATGCGGTTTTGACGAGCACTCAATAGAAATCAAGCGTCAGGAAAAAGGTTTGATGGTGACCCATCTTGTGTGCCCAAATTGCGGAAAAAGTTTTGGCGTTGCATTTGTCGGGCTTTCCAATGTTGAAGTTAAGGATGAAAACGTTGAGCCATTGGAAATTCAGGAGGGGCCAAAACCTATTTCTTATGATGATGTCATTGACGCACACCGGTTTATTAAAAACCTGGATGAACACTGGCAGGATCATTTACCGAAAAATAAATAGCTTCTAACTGATTTTTATAATAATCCGGCTGCCCGTGGCTTGCGAAAATTTTCTTGGAATTACTTTTATTTATCTTTTTTAATTAAATAAAATTCCGACAATAGCAGCTGAAAGGTATCCTGCCAGAGTTCCTGCAATAAGCGCCCTTACCCCCAGCCTTGCAAGATTTTTTCTCTGGTTCGGCGCAAGTTCTCCAATGCCGCCAAGCTGGATCGCAATTGAGCCGAAGTTTCCAAAACTGCAAAGTGCAAAGCAGGCTATAAGATAACTTTTTTCTGATAACTGTTGCGGCAGGTTTGTTAAATCTACATACGCTACCATTTCATTCAATACAAGTTTTGTCCCCATCAGGCTTCCGACAGTTGTCGCCTCATTTAGAGGAACTCCCATTAAATACGCAAATACTGCAAAGATTTTACCCAAAATCATTCTCAGTGAAAGATGGGTTAAATCAAAACTTGCGAAATTAATGTGAAGATATTTAACAATAAGGTTTCCTGCTCCGCCAAGAACCCAGTCGATCATTGCAACCAATGCAACAAGCGCTAATATCATTGCAATTACGTTAATTGCAACTTTCATACCCTCAGACGCGCCTGATGAAATTGCATCAAATACGTTTATATACGGCTTTTTCCTTTTGCTGTATGAGATGGAAATGTTTTCGCTTGTCTCAGGTGTATGTGTTTCCGGATACATAATTTTGGAAATAATCATTGCACCGGGGACTGCCATTATAGATGAGGCCAGAAGGTAATGCGCCGGAATCCCTATTCCTATATATATAGGCATTGTCGCTCCTGAGATACAAGCCATACTTCCTGCCATTGACGCAAGAAGTTCTGAACGGGTAAGCTTTGCAAGATATGGTCTTATCATGATCTGTGCCGCAATTTGCCCCACAAAAGCACTTGCAACATTTGATAATGCTTCTGCTCCGCTTACTGCCATAAGTTTGTTCATTGCCTTGCCGAAAACCGGGATTACTCTTTGCATAATTCCGTAATAGTAAAGCATATTTACCAGTATCATCATAAATATTAATGAACAGATTAGCTGTAGTGCAAAAATGTTTGACCCTTGACCGAACATTTCTAATTTTACATTATCTATTAACGGGCCAAAGACAAATGCGCCTCCTTCTTTTGCAAAATCAAGTATTTTTTGTATAAACATCCCTATATTTAAAAATATTGCCTGCCCAAGCGGTACTTTGAATATGAAAATTGCAAATAAAACCTGTAAGGCAAAGCCTGTTCCGATTGTTTTATAATTTATAGCTTTCTTGTTGTTAGACATCAGGTATGCTAATAAAAATATAAATACAATACCGAAAATTCCAAATAGTCTGTCCATTTATCCCTCAGCTAATCTCTTTTACAAAAATATTATACAAAAAAGAAATATAAATTATACAGATTAAAAAAAAAATGTGATAAAAGTTAACTAATAAAAAACAGCAGCAATTTAAAAAACTGCTGCCGTCGTGTTTATTTTAATTATAATAAGTCAAACAATTTAGGCTGCTTTGGGCATAATGTCCGGTTTTAATACTTTCAATTCTATAAGCATTTTTACGTACTGTGCCATCGGACCGTCTGCTACAAGCCAGGAGAAGTCATTTTTATATGATTTCGTAAGCATGTCACCGAATTTAGCTTTATCATTTGTAAATATTTCGTACGCACGCCACATTGCATTTGCAAAGTTCGTTTTATTTTCTCCGATAACAGAGGCTTTATCAGGGTTTTCCGGTTTGAATTTAGAGAATATTGCATCTAATCCGTCTGTCAAACCTGATGTTAAACCGCCGGTTTCATTAACGATCGGAATAGCACCGCTTTTTGCAGCAATTTCTTTGTGTACAAGTCCGCAAGGCTCAAACCAGCTTGACATAATTGAAAAGTCTGACATTAACTGGCAAGCGTCATAACGTCCCGGTTCCGAGAAGAGGTTTGCAAATACAATTCTCTTCGCTGCTTCTTCTCCGCCAAGTTCAGGATCAGACGCAACTTTCTTTTTAACTGCAAGTATTTTTTCGATAAAACTTCTATCTCCTGTTCCCTGCGCATAAAATACCGGATAGTTACCGTCTGTGATTTTGTGGCTTCTTAAAAATTCTTCAATTGATTCTGCAAAAATATCCAAGCCTTTTTGGTCAACTATGCGGCCGGCTGTTGCCACTATCATGGTATTTTCATTTACGCCTGTGAGGTCTGTAATTTCCGGAAGTTCGATTTTCATCGGGTTCTGCGGATCGTTAATGTCTGCAATTACTCTGTCTAATATTACTTTTTTATTGTGGTTATGCCACTGTAGAACATCCGCTTCTCCGTCGTAATGTTGTAGGGAATTTTTAGGAAGTTTTAACACCGCTTCAAGTTTCCGGGCATTTTCTTCTGTTAAGATATTGTTAATCCTGTCGCTTCCGTTTGTTATACCAATAATTGTTTTTTGGCCTTTGAATTGTTCAGGGTTGTCAGATGCAAATTTCCTTAATCTGAATAATTCAAAGTTTTCTCTTCCGTACACGCCTTGGGTTGCAATTTCTTCATAATATTTATCGGAAACCGGTACAATTACATCAGAGTATGATGTAGCCATTGTTTGAGGGTCAACGCAATTGCTGTGCATTAAACCGTTCAGGCATTTGTCAGGAAGTCTGTATTCTTCCGGTATATGGTATCTGCTGATGTCAGGCATGTAAGCATTTTCCGCAATCATAGCAGAGTGTTCGCCAAATAATACATTGAATAATTTTGAATTTGAATGTGCACTTCTGCCTGCTTCTTTAGCATTATGCAGGATTGTTACAATAGGAGTATTATAAAGCTTTTCGGCGGCAGCAGGTGTAAGATCTCCGACTGCGGCTTTGGCTAATGTTAATAGTCTTGTCATAGCGCTTATTCCGCCGGTCTGCCAATCGTTCCCGATAATAAGATCTGCGCCTAATTTTTCACTGGTTACTTCATGCGATTTTGTTAAAAATTCATAGAAGTATTTGTTGAAGTATGCAAATCTTTCAGGTTCCCCTGAATTTATTGTTTTGTTGTTATAAATATTTTTATTACCTTCCGCTCCGTCAAATCTTGGGCCTTTCATATCGAATTTTTCATTCTTATAGAAAACTCCGTCAAATTCGACTTCAGCTGTTATATGTCCGTCAACATCTCCGGATACACTCAAAAGTCCGTTTTTGTAAATCGTGCCATGTTCTTGTTTGAACTTTTTAGTTATATTAGCAATTTCATCTGAAGTATTTCTAATTTCATCTCTTACAGCTTTAAATTCCGGATTCGTTTTTTCAAGTTCCAAGCTCATTTCCGCAAATTGTTTTTGTAATTGTTCTCTTTGCGTAAGTGCCCCCAGGTGATCTTCTTCAAGTTTTATTTTATTTTCTACGCTGTTTGCTTTAAGAAATTCTTGTTCAAGATTACCGATTTTATTTTCTACAGATTTAATTTCTTCCCGAATATTTTGTAATTCTGATGATTTAATAAGTTCAGCTTCTTTTCTTTGAGCTTCGGCAAGTTTATTTCTCAGAGGAGTCAAAGTTTCTTTTATTTTCGGGGCTTCTTGGTTAACATATTTATTTATACTGTCGTTGTATACAGCCAAGTCATTGGCAGTAAGGTATTGTCTGAGCAGATTATAGTCAACTTTTTGTTTAAGTCCTCTGGCCATGTAAACTTCTACATTTTGCATAGATCTTTGAAGATCGTCATAGATAGGAATTTGTATATCGGCAAGTTTTTCAAGATTTCCGAGGATTACGGATTCTTTGTTGCCTTTGTATATAGGTTTTGACACTATCGCGAATTTACCGTTGCTTAAGGCATTCAGTGCATAGAACGTTTGTTTGCCTGATGCTGAGTTATTTTCAACTTCTCCGAGGTACATTGGCATGTCTACAATTAATCGGGTTTTTTGCTTGTTGTTGATAAATGCGCCAAGGTTTGCCATAACCTCTTTAGGAACGATTGACATGCCGCCGGTGCTTGCTATTCCTTTAAATTCGGAGGTAGGAACTCTGATAGTTACCGTTTCCGGAACTTCCATACTTGACCGGTCGATTAGGCCGAACATTCTCTTTGCTGATTCTGTCCTTAATTTTTGCTGAAGAAGTTCGGTATTTTTGCCGTAACCGTTGAGGGTTGTTGCTAAATTCATTTCAACCCCGTTAACCTGAACTTTTCTTGAGAGGAAGTTAGAGTTAACTCTTTCAATAATTTGAGAAGCTTTATTTTCAGCTATTTCACGAGCTGTATTCGCAATTTTTCTGACATCATCAATAACTCCGTCTAACCATTTACCAAGTCCTATTCTGTCGTTTGTTTCTTTTTCTATTTTATTTCCGAGACTATCAGAAACGTTATCTATTCTTTGAATGATAGGAGTTAATTGATCATCAATCATGCTCATAATTTTCTGTTCAGACTTTTCTATTGCCTCGGTTATATTCTTAGTATTTTTATTTTTTACAACATTAACTCCGGTAATTCCGAGGGACAGGAGAGCAAGGCCGGCGCTTACAAACCCTAATGTTTTAGCTGCGGTCTGATCATTGTTAATAGAAGGATAAACTAGGGGAGCTGCCGGATAACTTATATTTGTCTGCTGGGGCACCATGCTTGGTATCGCCGGGAGGTTTTGAGTCTGTATCGGTTGGTTTTGTACCGGTAAAGTTTGATATTCGGCTGCAGGCAGCGGAGCTGGCTGTTGTAGTGGCTGTTGAACCGGTGGCTGAGCCGGAGATTGAAGTACCGGAATCCCGAAATTTCGTTGCGTTATCTGGAATTCATTCCCAAACGGAATTTTTTTGACTGTAAGACTCATATAAGTTCGAATCCTATTTTTAA
>CALUYR010000019.1 GCA_944325045.1 Candidatus Gastranaerophilales bacterium | reverse complement strand
CGTATTCCGTGCTATACTTGGCTTTTCCATGTTTTTACCTCCTTTTTTCTTCATTATACATTACTTTTTTCAAATTTCAAGGGGGTAACTTTCTCCCCGACATCTCCGGAGAGTTCAACTAAATGAATGACAAATTTTATCCGCTAATATATTATTATAGAAACAATATGAGAAACTTTATCAGAGAAATCAGTAAAAAAATTCTGACCCGCCGAAAGGAAAAAGTTATCAAAATTCTAAAGGAACAAGGAACTACTTTTTCCAGTCAAACAGGTAAAACTATCATCTCCTCTACAGAAACAGTAAACCTTAATTCTAAAACACTAAAAGTCGTTGAAGAAGTTAAAAACGCTGTCAAAGATATTAACAAAACAACCGGGAAAAATCCGGATAAACTTCTCGAGTACGTCAAAACCGAAGGTACCAAGGTTTACAAAATCAATAATGCAAGCAAAATTCTTGAAAAAATAAAAGAACATACCGGATTTATAAGTGAAATGAAGGGGTTGAAAGCTTTATATATAAACATTATTACAGGAGACGGAATAACCCTTCACACAAAACCGATGTTCATTATCAGCTCAAATAAGCAAACAGATTATTACGCCCTGCTTAGAGAATTTTATCTCTGGTACTCTATGAAAAAAAATCTGCCAGGATTCGATTTCAATACCCAGGAAAATTTCAAAAAATATATAAGAAATATCGACAATCCTCAATTGAAACAGCTTTCATTCAGAGATATGGCAGCTATTCAGGAGGCAATTAACAGAGATAAAGAAGCAAACGATTTCGTAATGAGCTTAATAAGAGAAAACGAAGGCTCCAATCAGTTTTTTGCAAATTTAAAAAACGGCGGAACTAATATTTAGTCCGGATTTCAATATTGCTTAATGGTTCTTAATATTATAGCAAAAAAAATTATTTTAAAGTATTATAGTATAAATATTGCCTGGATAATAATAATTATTATTAAGATAGGGGTCAAGTATTCTAATGAAAATTAGTAATGTCTCGTTCATAAATAACATAGCAAATATAAATTATTTAAATAAAAAACAGAATACATATTACACAAAACCACTTGGTATTGACAGTTTTGAACGCAGCAATGCCACAGCAAAATACAAAACTGTCTCATTTTTAGGGAATAAAATATACATAGTTGACGGCGGGATCCATTCATCGCACATGACGCATTTTTCAAAAGCAGTAAACCCGGAATCCGAAATATATACCTATAACGTAGAAACTAATCCGGCAAATGCCGATATCAAACAGTTAAAAAGTCTTGAGGAACAACTAAAACAGCTGTACAAAGATACCAACGGGAATGAAAATAATGATTATATAGCAATTCCTGCACTCGCCAGTTTCCCCCTGCTTAACCTTAAAGACCAAATTAGAAGTGTAACAGGCAAAGATTTATACCTTACCCCGCAAAACGTTAAAGAACATAAAAACGACATACTTGAGTTTTTAAAGGCAATTTATGATAATCCGGACAGATACAGAGAATATATAAATTATCTTGATCCGATGAAACAAGGAGTAGAGTATACTTACGGAGTAATAAGAGAAATTAATAAATTCCAGTCCGATAAAATATACATTCCAGCCGGTCACCCTAACGATGCCTCAATAAAATGGCTCGCCGGACAAAAGAATCAAAAACCGGAATTGTATAATTATATTGCAACCGGTTTTGATACAGATAACGCAGTTAAGTCAATCATACAAGAATTGCGTGACAGAAATTTGTACGAATTCAACCTCCTGACACTTTCAAACTCCAAAGTCGTAAATATTAAAGACATATCAGGGAAAAAAGATTATATATTTGCAGCCTACGACGGAACATCTACTGACGGAGAAAGAGGAGTTTATAACCTTTCACCTGTAAGGGAAAACGGCGTTATCAAAGGTTACAGCTTTACTGACACAACTTCAAATGAATACCCCTATGACGAATTTCCGCTAAACGCCAAAGTAGAAAATATTTCTCAATTTGTCGGGTTAAATATCAATGATGTACTTGCTGACAGCGATGAAGCCTTTGACTTCTTGATCGACCCGTCCGATCCGAAATATAAAAATAAGTTGTTCCGTATTGAAGATGTTTTTCCTGAAAAAGAAATTGTTGAAAATAAATTAAAATTAAGAGGGGATTACGTCGATTCAAGCCTGCGGCTCTTTTTCAGAAAAAATAAAAATGATGAAATAATTTTCCCGCAATGCGACTGCGAAGGCAGCGGTAAACCAAGTATTCACACAATGTGGGGCAGCTGCTTTTCTATATTTAACGCAATAGCTAAAGATATAAAATTTAATGAACAATTCGAAAAACTTATTATCACATCAGGCCAGCAGCTTAAGGATTACGAAAACCTAATATACCAGACCAAAGATATCAGTAAACTTAACAGACTTCTGTCTTTGCAAAAGAAGTATTGCCAAGAACATGAAATTGCTGAATATAAAAGTAATATCCCGGTTACTTATATAAAACTCGGCAATGCAATATTGATACAGTATGATAACATAATAGAAGCAGAAAACCTCTATAATATTGCGATAAATATGCTTGCTGCCAGAGTAATTAATTATTTAGGAGAAATTAATAAGCCTCTTGGCAAAATAAAACAAGAAGCAATATACTACAAAGAAACTCAAAATAAAATATACCGTTACAATGAGGAGAAACTTAAATATGAAAAAATGAGTTTTATAGAGAAGCTATTAACACCGGAACCGGTAATTCCCGACAAACAAAACGAAGATTTCAAAGATTCCTACATTTGTTATAATAACATTAGAGTAATAGCAAACACATTCGGGAAATTAGCAAAAATATGCGAAAGGAAAAATATTCCAAACTCGGTACAAAACTGCCTGAAAGCACAACAATCACTTTTAGATGTTGACGAAAAAACAACACGAATAATTCAAAGACGAGCCAATAACAATATTTTTATGGATGATATATTTTATTAATTAAATAAACATTAAGGAGAAAATATGCGGGTGGCAAAAATATCAGGTCCGATAAATTTTACGGGCGCCAGAACTCAGTACAATATAGATTCTCATGTCCATTCAGGGAAATGGGGGCCTGAAAATGCCCGCTACACAATTAAGGATATACTTGAAATTTCCGGAAAACCGCTCGAACTTAATATTGGCGGAGAGAAACAAACAAATATTATAAAATATAATTTTGTAACAAATCTTGAAGCACTTAATTTAGAAAACGGGAAACCAATTAAAGACGAAATTACCGGCAACCTGGATCTTCTAAAAGAAGCTGCCGGCAAAAGTAACATCAAAGTATTAGCAGTATGTCAGCCCGGATACGGTTCTGCACAAAATATTGAAAAACTATTAAGCGAAAATCCCGGGCAGTTTATAGGCCTGAAATTCCATCCTGAAAGTCTGCCCATTCCTGCAAACGATCCCAAATTAGAACCTTATTTGGAGATTGCAAGAAAATACAATCTGCCTTGCTTGTTTCACAGTGGTCTTACAGGCTCAAATTCCTGCCCGCGGAAAATCTACGAAATAGCAAGAAAATTTCCTGATGTGCCGGTTATTCTTGCCCACCTCGGAGCCGGAACAGACCACAAAGACGCAATTAATGTAATGATTGAATCCATCAATAAAAATGACGCACTTTTATATTGCGATACATCCTGGGTTGATCATAAAAATTCTGACGGGCCGGTGCTAAAAGAGCTTATAGAAAGGCTTTCGAATACTATTCAGGGTGATAAAACTGACAGGATACTCTTTGGAACTGATATGCCGCTTGGAGAATTCGGGGCGCCGGGGCACAAGATAGAAAATTTCTATTCTATAAATATGGAAAATGTTAAAAATGCTTTGAAGAAAAATTTCGGTGAAAATGCTGACGCACTTATTGAAAAAATATTTTACAAAAATGCCGAATATCTTTATAATCTTTCGAACGACGCAGCTGAAGCAAAACACAATTTTTTTCAGATATTAAAAAAAAATAAGGTTATAGTAGGAATATGCCTATTTTTTGCAGGAGCAGGCGGTTTTGTTTATGCCAAAAACAAGCCGGATTCTGATAAAAAGCCGGCTATTACACCTAAAATAGCTTAAATATCTGGAGAAGCTCCCCGCACAAAATACTTATCAGGAGCAAAATTCCTATAATTTTAAGGTTATCTCTCATATCGTTGCTTCTAAGCAAAACAAGCAGGCCGAGCCCTGCATTCGTCATTAACCCGGCAATTGCCGCGCCAAAACTTATTGTTCCTTTCATAAGCATAACAGTAATTGCTAGAGATACTGCACAATTCGGAATCAAACCCACAAATGCTGACACTATCGGTTGTATAATTTGATACAGCAAAAGACTGTTTTGATAGAAATTAGTTATTTTATCCTCGTCTATAAAGAAATTTAGTATAAGAGTAATAATTAAGATAAATAAAAATATATTCAGTGTATGTTTTAACGGATGAATAATCAGATCTTTTTTATCTTGTGAAAACATGTCGTGGTTGCAGCAGCCGTCGTCATTTTTTTCGTGAACAACTTCTGTAGCCGAAATTCGGCGCAGATCAGGTTTACAAATTAAATCAATGAGATAACCCGCAGGAATTGCCACTGCTAGTTTTACAAGAATAATCGGAAGAATAAACTTATACTGTCCAGGGTTTGCGAGTAACACGGGAATTGCCTCATCTGAGGTCGCAAGATATATTGCGATAAGAGTACCTTTTGTAACAAATTTACGAACATAAAGAGTACTTGCAATGACTGAAAAGCCGCACTGAGGAATTATAGAGATAACACTGCCGATAACCGGGCCGCTTTTTTGAGTTGAAAGCATAAACTTTCTGATTTTATCCGCAAAGTAAAATTCAAAAAGTTCAATCAGAACAAATACCACAAATAAAAACGGTACAATCGCCACACTGTCGCCGATTGCATCTGCTATCCAGCCGGCTAATCCTATATTTTCCAAAAATTCGGTAATCATATTTTCCTCACAAATATATAAATATATAATATTATAAATACAAAATAGGAGATATCCCTGTTATTTTATAAGTTTACTTATTTCACCAATAATTTCAGACAAATTTTTTTCATTGTCTTCATTATCCGGCTGGGCATAAATTTCTTTCACGCAATTAGTAAAATGTAATTTCAAAAATTCAATATTTATTTTTTTAAGAGCAGCTTGAGCCGCCAGAAGCTGAGTACTGATTTCCAAATAAGGCCGATCTTCTTCATACATTTTTATAACACCGTCGAGCACGCCTCTTGCTATTTTTATTAATTTTATCAGTTTTGGCTTACCAGCTTGCATTACAACCTTCTTAAAAACTTTCATCCTATATTATATTATTATAAAAAAAGGGGATGGTCTATATATTAATTGGAGGATTAATTTACTATAAGAATTATAATATTATTACTCTCCAATATGTTCCAGCGCCTTTTCCAAAATACTCTTTACGTGATGATCGTCTAATGCGTAATAAACATTCTTACCGATCTTTTGGGATCTGACAAGCTTTGCTATACGAAGAACTTTTAATTGGTGGGATACTGCAGATTTTGTCATATTGAGAAGAACGGCCAAATCTCCGACACACATCTCACTTTGCTCCAACGCCCATAAAAGCTGTATTCTTGTACTGTCGCCCATTACCTTAAAAAAATCCGACAGTTCATATAACACGCTCATCTCTGGCATATCAGGCTTTACTCGGTTTACAATATCTATATTTATTGCCTCACAGTCTGAACGCTTGTTGTCCATATTTTACAACTCCTCTATATTATTCAGTATAACATAAATGAATACTTGTTCAACTGTATTAAGTTTGTAAATTTTTGAAGTAAAGGACTTGACAATTGAATAGTTGTTCAATTATAATATTAATAGAAATCACAGTTTTATGAGGCATTGAAAATGTGCGAACACGAACATAATCACGAACATCACCACAATAAGAAATCAACTTTGGCAAGAATAGCAGCAGCAATAATAATATTCATAACCGCAATGCTGCTTAATCCTGCAGAACCAATCAGGTTTATAATATTTTTTGCAGCCTACTTAATAGCAGGGGCAGATATAGTATTAAAGGCAATAAGAAACATATTCAGAGGGGAAGTTTTTGACGAAAATTTTTTAATGAGTCTTGCAACCGCCGGAGCATTCGGGATTAGAGAATATCCTGAGGCAGCAATGGTAATGATTTTATACCAATTAGGCGAATATTTACAGCATAAGGCAGTCGAAAAATCACGCGCCTCGATTTCCTCATTAATGGATATCCGGCCGGATTATGCCAATATAGAAAAAGACGGAAAGATAATAAAGGTTTCACCTGAAAAAATAAAAAAAGGCGATGTAATCCTTGTCCAAACCGGAGAAAAAATTCCTCTTGACGGAATAATTATTGATGGTCAAGCAGCCTTAGACACTTCCGCACTCACAGGAGAATCTGTTCCCAAAGAGGTTCGATACGGAGATGACGCAATAAGCGGATGCATAAATATTAACGGAATACTCAGAATAAAAGTTGAAAAAGAATTCGGGGAATCAACTGTCTCCAAAATTCTGGAACTTGTTGAACACGCCGGAAATAAAAAATCAAAATCCGAAAACTTTATCACACGGTTTGCAAAAATTTACACACCGATAGTTGTTATAGGTGCGGTATTTCTGGCATTAGTCCCCCCGCTGATCACCGGAGCATCCTTTGCCATCTGGATTGAAAGAGCCTTAACATTTTTGGTAATATCTTGTCCTTGTGCACTTGTTATATCTGTTCCGCTGGGGTTCTTTGCAGGAATAGGAGGTGCCTCAAAAGCCGGAATACTTATAAAAGGAAGCTGCTACCTTGAAGCACTTTCAAAACCTTACGCAATAGCATTTGACAAAACCGGAACACTTACCAAAGGAACATTTGAAGTCATAAAAATTAACGCACAACCAGGAGTTACGGAAGAAGAAGTCTTAGCTAATGCAGCTATCTGTGAAACTTATTCCGGCCACCCGATCGGACTTTCAATTAAAAAAGCCCGGGCTAAAAAGATTGATAATGAATGTTTACTAAAAATAAATGAAATATCAGGGAAAGGAATCAAGGCAGAGTATCACAACAACACAATTCTTACAGGCAGCGGAAAACTTATGGAGGAATTCTCCATAAACTTCATCCCCGTAAACGAACCCGGCACAGTTGTATATGTGGCAAAGGACGGCAAATATCTTGGAAGTATAACTATAGCAGATGAGGTAAAACCGGATACAGTAAGTGCAATAAGCGAATTAAAAAAACTCGGTCTAAAAACAATAATGCTCACAGGAGATAATAATACAAGCGCATACACAATTAATGAACAACTTGGATTAGATAAAGTATATTCAGAACTTCTGCCGGCAGACAAAGTAGAAAAAATTGAAGAACTTCTCAGTGAGAAAAGAGGAAAGAAAACAGTAATTTTTGCCGGCGACGGAATAAATGACGCCCCGGTTTTAACCCGCGCTGACGTAGGGATTGCAATGGGAGCATTGGGTTCAGACGCAGCAATTGAAGCGGCAGATGTAGTTATAATGGATGATAACCCATTAAAAATTCCAACAGTAATTAAGGGCGCAATGAAAACTATGGCTATTGTTAAACAGAATATAATTTTTGCAATAGGTATAAAAGTCATATTCCTAATACTTGGAGCAATCGGCCTTATGACAATGTGGGGGGCGGTATTTGCAGACGTAGGCGTAACGTTGATTGCAGTATTAAATTCTCTTAGAGCACTTAAAACAAGCAATGGACAGAAATGAAAAAAGCTTATTTAAAAAAGTTTAATGTATCAGTTGAATTTAATTATTTTTATAACAAAGTATTGATATTATTTTGCCAATTAAATTTAAAGGAATTATATAGCTTAATATTTCAGTAACTTTCCCAAATTTTCTATAAACAAAATTGAATAAAAAATATGTACTCCATTGAGATTTGCTATTCGGAATGCGTTTAATTATATTTTTAATCGAATAGAATCTTTTGTAAAAATTTATATAACCATCATATAATTCTTGAGGGGTCATTTTGTTCGGATAATAAACAACATTTGCTGTATTATAATGCGAAAAATCAAAATCAAAAATTTTATTTTCATCACACATTTTTTTATAAAGTTTTGTACCCGGATAAGGTGTCAAAATGTGAGCAGTCACTGTTTCTATTTTTCTTTTTACCATCCATTCTAATGTTGTATCAAACACAGAAGGATCATCATCATCAAGTCCGAATATAATACTTGCATTAACCATAATTCCACGGTTATGAATTTCTTTAATTAGCTTATCATAATTCATTATATTATTTTGTACTTTGTGCACACTATTTATGGAATTTGCATTAATAGATTCAATCCCTATAAATAAACTTTGGCATCCGGCTTCTTTCATCATATCCAGTAAATCCAGATGATTTAATATATTTGCAGATACTGCACAATTCCATTTTAACCCCATGTCTTTAATTCTTTTGCAAAATTCTTTCGCCCAGGCAATATCTCCTATAAAATTATCATCAATAAACATTATATGCCGATTTTTTAAACATTTAATGTCATTAATTACATTTTCAATAGGTCGTTTTATGTGTTCAGGAGACCCATTTGAGCTATTATAACAAAAATCACATTTAAAAGGACAGCCTCTGCTTGTACTTAAAATATTTGTATAAAAGTATTTATTTTTATCTATTTTTGCATAAGCCGGAGAAACAATTTCTTCACCTTTAATTTTGTCCATATCACAATAACATTTTTGAAGATTTCCAGCTTCAGCATCTTGAAGAACTTTTCCCCAAATTCTTTCAGCCATACCAACACAAATTGAAGAAAAGTGTTTCATAGCCTCTTCGGGACAAGAACTAATATGAATACCGCCAGCTATCGTTGGAACCCCTTTGCTTCTAAATTTTGATGCAATCTGAATAGCACGAGGGAAAACATCAACAGTAACGGTAATTGCTACCAAATCGACATCTAACTCATAGTCAATTTTTTCAATATTTTCATTAATTACAATAACTTCATGTTTTTCCGGAGTTAAAGCTATTAAAGTATATATTGCTAAAGATATGGAGACATTCTTGTTTTCAAAAGTGTATCCATCGGCCTCATAGACATTTTAGGTTGTATAAACAATATTTTCAAGAAATACTTCCCTCTATAATATTATTATAATAACACAGACACAGCTTAATAAGACATAAACTTATCCTGAACCATAAAAATTATTCCTAATCCTTTTTTATTTACCACAGAATTTACGAGAGCAGAACCCGGCTGCTGAAAAAAGTTGATTGATTTAAAGCCAATCAGTTTGCTTTTTAAAAATATTTCTCTACTGCAAACTTAAATTGTTCTACAAATAGTTTTTTAAAATAATCAAGACTATTGTTTTCATAAAAAATGATTACAGCTTTTTTATAATCACTTTCATTTATACTTCTGTATGACAATGGGCAATAGTCATTTGCAAACAAGATTGCATTGGCTAAAATTCTTCCTGTTCTTTTGTTGCCATCTCCAAACGGTTGAATATAAGAAATCATTAAAACCGTAATCAATGCTTTCTCTATAATATTTTCTGTATTATTTATTGTATTAATTAATTTGTCAATCGCTTCTTTAATTTGTAATTGGTTTGATAAAGGCTTGTAATTTGTTCCTACAATACCAACCGGAGATTTTCTCAAACCTTTATCTACACCTAAATCACTTGTTAATAGAGCATGTAATTCTTCTAACTTCTTTAAAGTAATAATTTTGAAATAATTCTTATTTTCAAATATAAATTCCAAAGCCTTTTTATGATTTAAAATCATAATGGATTCTTCTTTTCTATGCCCTTTAGCTTCTATATTTTCTTTAATTAACGCCTCCGTATCGAGTAAAGAATATGTGTTTCCTTCAATTTGTGAAGATTTCCAACTTAATTCTATGAGCAATCTTTCACATTCTCTTTTTAATATCGTAGAAGAAAGCGTATTTATTTTATTTGTGTAAATTTTATTTATATTTTCTAATTTTTTAATTTCTTCAACAGAAAATAAATTCTTTAAATTACGATATACATTAAAGTTAAATTGAGGATATTTTATTTCTCTATTATCAACATCTATTTTGAAATAATTGTCAACATCATATTTCATTAAAAGTTCATTCGATTCAGCTGACAGATATTTTATGCTTCTGGCAGAACCTATTTTATTAATATAATTATTTTTTAACAATACATCCAAATCTCTTATAATAGTATTTTTAGACGTTTTATCATCAACAGTTTCCAAATAGTATTCAAGCTCTAACCTGCTTGAGCCATTGTGTTTGTTGATATAATCCAATATTAAACTTTGCCTTTTGTTTAACTTCATAATTTATCGCACCATAATCTTATATTTATCGTACCATATTAAGACGATATTTACAAGAGTTTAGAAAATGATTAATTTTAATCAGCATAGATAAAAGGGGGGATAAACCCGTCCTGTCTTATTTACCGTAAGGTTTACGAGTTCAGAACCCGGCTTTTGGAAAATGTTGCGTAAATTAATTCTTCTTTCTCAATAGAATAGGGCATAATACTTGACAAATATTGAGTTATAGTAAATAATATATATGTGTAACCTAGAGACCTCTTCCTACAGTTTATCTGTTATAGAACTCTAGGTTTTAGCTTTATATAGGTCTTTTGCTATCTTATTATAAACTTCCAAAAAGTTTGAAGTGTCTTTTAGAATGTCAATGTTACCTTGTGGCAAGTACGATAGAACTTCTAATATTTCATTATACTTATTTAAAAGAGATTTCGTTAATATAGGCTCATAGTGGAAAATCCTATTTCTAAGCTTTCTGATTGAAGTCAATTTCTTTGATAGCATATTGATTTGTTGAGCAGTGCTTGGGCAATTCATAAACACACCTCTAAAGAATTCTTTTTTATGCCATATTTTAGTGCTATATCTTTTGGAACAGAGCCCTGTCCAAAAACCGAAATTCAGGTTGGCTATAACTTTACCGATTGTAAAGTGTTGCTGCTTATATTCATTCATTGTTTCATTATATGCTCTAAGTAATTTATCATGTTCCGGGTCAGATAAAATCTTTTGTTGCAAAATTTCATCTTCAATCCATGTTGAAGAGATGTTTTTACAGAACGTAGAATGAATAGCATTTCTTAATGTAACTTCAAGTATAGATAATTCAGGATACAAAGCCTGTGGCAATAAGCCTATCTATTGTATCATTGTCATCCTGTTTAAAAGATAACAATCTCTCTACACTTATTGTGTTTGCATACTTTTCCAATTCTTCTTTAGTAATTGTCATAGGCATATTGTAACATAGATGTTGTCTTTTATAAATAATGCTAGAGTTGAAATCTGCTGGAATATAAAAGATGTTTTATCCTTACACAGTCGTAAATAAAAAGAGGATAGGTTTTATGCCTAATCCTCTTTTTATTTACCCGAGATGCGATTCGAACGCATGACCTACCGCTTAGAAGGCGGTTGCTCTATCCAGCTGAGCTACTCGGGCGGATCCAGAGGGGGTCTACAGACGTTTGGTTTCTTGGGGTATCTGTATATTCCCTCCGTTTTTTATCTTAGCATAAACATTTTTTTTCGCAACCCATTTATTTTTTTTATTTGTTTAATTTTTGTAAATATTTATCAGGACTAAGCAATTTTTATAATATAAATTACTTTATATCTATAGAATGTAGTGTATTGAAAAGGTTAGTTATGGGTATTTCAACAGCTTTATTAGATGTATGCATTCCTAGCGGTATATTTTGTTACAGGAATTGTAAAAAAGTTGAAAACGGCGAAAAAGCCAGAAGTACTGTTGCATTTGCCCAAGGAGCTAAAATTGTTGACGCGTTTACAAGATATAATGACTCGACTATTAAAACTACCAATAAAGCTTTAAGTATTTTTAACAAATATGCCCAAAAATCCAAATTAGTGGACTATACAGGGAAAGCTGTAAATTGGGCGACCCATAACGTTAACCCTTTAATCTGTATGGCAAGCGGAGTCAAAGTTCTCACATCTGACGACAAGACCAGAACAGGGATTACAGAAATTGGTGCGCTTTCAGGAATGTTCCTGGGTGAAGGGCTGATTAAACATACAATGCCTAAATATATTAACGAAAGTAATATCCAGAAACTGGCAAATAAATTTAAAGATACCAAATTTTTAAAAGGGATCGCTAAAGCAATAACAAAACCAGGAAACAGCGGGAAAGCCGCGTCTATTATTAAAGGATTACTTTTTGTATGCGGATCTATTTCGTCCTACAGCATCGGACAAAAAATCGGTGCCAGCTATGCGGATAGAATCTGTACTGACTTAGGAATGGAATCTGCTAAAAAAATCAATCAGGAGATTTAGATACCTTAACAGATAATATGCTATAATAAAATTGTAATGAAAAAGATTCTATTATTTTCAACAATTTTTCTATTAGCAATTATCAATTCTAATCCCTGCTATGCCATTAAAATCGGGATTATAACCAATGCGTCAAGAATAGGTGTCGGTTCATCAAATGCTACGTCAATAATTGATGCAAATACAAATAAAACAGTTTGTAAGCTTGAAGCAATGAAAGGGTATGAGATTATACCTTACAAAAATACGATGGCAATCAGGCTTAACGGCAAATTTTATCAAATTTATTCGGATAATATTGTTATAAAACCCGGTACCGGCGGCTACATAAGTGCTAAGAGCAAATGGTACCGTGGATTTTTAATGATTCAAAACCGCGGGCAAAAATTAACAGTCATAAATAATGTGGATCTGGAAGATTATATCAAAGGGGTTGTTCCATCAGAAATGCCATCAGGCTGGGAAATGGAAGCCTTAAAAGCACAGGCAGTAGCTGCAAGAAGTTATGCATTGGCAAACCTCGGCAAACGCGCAAGCTTAGGATTTGATCTTAAAGACACCCCGGAGGATCAGGCTTACGGCGGAGCTTCTGCTGAAACAGCCAGGACAAATTCTGCTGTAGATGAAACCAGCGGACTTGTTCTAACTTATAATTACAAAGTTGTTCCGGCTTATTATTCAGCCTCTGCCGGAGGGAAAACAATTAATGCCAGTCAAGTGTGGGGGAATGACCTTCCGTTCATAAGATCGGTGCCTTCCTATGACGGAAATGTTAAAAAGAACGGTCATGGCATCGGCATGTCTCAGCATGGAGCCAATAATCTCGCCAAACAAGGTTACAATGCTTACCAAATATTACAATATTTTTACAAAAATGTAAAATTCGCAAGAGCTAATGAACAATCAGTTTAATCAATTTCCAAAAATACGATCCATAAATTAGAAATATTTCTATATTTTTAATCTTAGGCACTTTCGCGTTTTACTTGTGTGACAAGGTTTTTAAGGATGTTATAGGGGTTGATTTATGCTATAACTTGAAAAATTATAAAAGAAATCCCCAAAACCCTCTTGCAAAAAGCAAATAAAATGTTATAATAATTTTGTCGAAGAAATTAGCATGCGGAGAAGATGGTTTCAATAATCCGTTTGCACAAAGGAAGAAGGAGGTTCATAATGAACAAAGAAGAATTGGTAAAAGAAGTATCTAAAAAAGCAAAAGTTTCTCAAAAAGCTACAGCTGACGTTATTGCTGCAACTTTAGAAACTATTCAAAAAACTGTTTCTAAAGGTAAAAAAGTAACTTTAGTTGGTTTTGGAACTTTTGAAGCAAGAAAAAGAGCTGCAAGAAAAGGTAGAAACCCTCAAACAGGCGCTACTTTGAAAATTGCTGCCAAAACAGTTCCTGCTTTCTCAGCTGGTAAAAAATTCAAAGAACTTG
>CALUYR010000018.1 GCA_944325045.1 Candidatus Gastranaerophilales bacterium | reverse complement strand
TTATCAGTGAAAATAGTCTCCCAAATATCATCTACAACAAGAGCATCTTTAATGTTTGTATTCTCACTGGTGTGGATAGTTTTTGCGTTTGTAATTTTAATAAACACATACCTAATCACAAGAGAATTAAGAATATTACAAAAGGGTGTTAAAAAAATATCCACAGGTGAATTCGGCTATAAAATCGAAAGCCAGGATGTAAGTTCGGAGGTTGAAGAACTTTTCAACGCCTTTAATGATATGTCTGCCAGACTTCATATTTATGAAGAGCAAAATATCGACCGGATTATGCTTGAAAGAAATAAGTTTGAATCCGTTTTGATGAGTATTGCAAACGGCGTTGTAGTATGCGACGATAATGATAATGTGGTATTGATTAATAATCACGCTCAACAGCTACTTGAAGTAACTGAAGACCAATTTTTAAATACCCAAATTCAAAACTACATTGATACATCAGGTAATTACTGCTTTAAGGATAAAATTGAACAATTCAAAGACACTCCGCTTGATGTTATTGAGAAGAAACCAATCGAGTTTAATTTAAATGTTGACCGAAAAGTTATCAAATCAATTATTTCCCCTATGTTCACACGCAGCAAGGATTACGTTGGTTATATAATCGTTCTTATTGATATGACAAAAGAGGCAGAAATGGATGAGATGAGATCAAATTTCATATCCAATGTTTCTCATGAACTAAGAACTCCGGTAACAGTATTAAGAAGTTACATTGATACTCTTTACAATTACGGGAATGAATTTGATTATGAAACCCAAAAAGAATTTATAGGAACAATTAATCAGGAAATAATAAGACTTCAGAGCATGGTTAATGATATTCTTGACTTTTCACGTATGGAGTCAAATGCTCCGATGGAAAAATCATTAAACAATATTGTTGAAGTTGTTGAAAATTGTGTAAAACAAGTTGAAGTTTTAACAAAAGAACATCATTTAACAATTTCTGTAAGTAAGGAAGATGATATTCCTGAATTTATGTTTAACTTCAACGGTATAGAAAGGGCCGTTACGAATTTTCTATCAAATGCTATAAAATATTCTCCGGAAAATTCAACTATATACATAAAAATTAAAAATCTGAAAGAGACAAATGAAGTTGAAGTAACAGTAACAGACCAGGGCTGCGGGATTGCGCCTGAACACCAGAAAAAAATATTTGACAGATTCTATCGGGTAGAAAATAATACGCACACAATCAAAGGAACCGGCTTGGGGCTCCACCTGGTTAAAACAACTATCGAAAAATACCATAACGGAAAAGTTTTTGTACATTCAACCCCCGGAGAAGGTTCTACTTTTGGTTTTATACTCCCTGCAACAATTGAAGTTGATGCTGAAAAAGTTATTTAGAAAGTTTATCATTGGCAAACCGGTATTGAAATCAGTCTAAGAATATGCTATAATTTAAATGGCAGTTATAAAATTACGGAGGATTTAAAATATGCTAAAACTCAATCACAGAGCCGATTTCCACGATAGGGGGGGGGGCTAGACTACACCTAAAACCGTTGTCCCATGGCCATTACGGCAAATTCTTTTTGTCGGGACAACGCTATAAACACATTTGGGAAAACAATATAGGTTGGGAGAAAACTTCAGACTGCACCAACAAAATAGATAAATTGACAAAATCAAACAATTGTCATTCTCAACTCGCTGCTCTTCTTGTTGACGATGGAAAGGAGGTGTACAAAAGAGGGGGCTCGCAGAGTAATTTAGGAGCTTGCCACCGACCAAAATGTTCGACCATCTGCACTCAAAAATCTGATGTTGGGCTGAAAGCCCAACCTACTTTGGTTCCCGTATCATCCAGCCGGCGGAGCATTGTAATGCAGGGCCTCAGGCCCCATTCGCCTCGCAGGGTTGCATTCACACTTGCAGAGGTTCTAATAACCCTAGGTATTATCGGGGTCGTTGCAGCGCTTACGCTGCCAGCACTATTGGCAAACCAGAGGAAAATAGAATTTGCTTCGCGGATTAAAAAGTTTAACAGCACAATGAGCCAAGCAATCCTTATGGCTCAAAAGGATTACGGAGATCCGACCAGCTGGGGAAGCCCAGGAGACTATATATTAAAAGACGAAAATGGAGCTCCGGTACTTGATGATGATGGGGATTACCAATATGATGAGGTCACTGGTTCCAGAAATGCGTATAATATGGTAATGAAATATATCGCCCCTTACATAAATTACTTAAAAATAGAAGAGCTTAATAATGAAGAGGGACGAACCGGAATTTATTTTGCAGATGGGAGTATCGCCTGGGTTAAAACCGGAGCATGCTTAGACTTTAATTTTGATGTAAATGGGAATAAGAGACCAAATACCAACGGAATTGACCGATACATTTTTTTATTATGCACTGTCAATGGAATTACTTACTTTGGTAACTCAAATAGATATTGGGGAACATCAATGACCGTTGCAGACGGTCGCAACAACCGCCAAGCAGCACTTGAAAAATGTAAAACAGCTAACGGAACTTGTGCCAGATTGTTAGAACTTGATGAATGGGAATACAAAAAGGATTACCCTTACAAGATTTAAAAATTACTAAAATAAAATTCCTTGGAATGGAAAATTTAAATATTCCCGGGAATTTTTTGTAAAATCTGAATTCACACAAATTTGAGAATTAGCATTAACCCACAAAACATGTATCAAAGTTAGTTGAAAAGATCGTTAATTTTATCCACGATTTCCTGAGGGTCAATTTCATTTGTTACCTTGTTAATATTTTGGGCATTCTGATAGAGTTTCGCAGCCTCAATTTTATCCCCGGTAATCGTTATTGCCCTTGCAAGGTTGAACTGAGCAAGTGCATAATTAGGATTATAAGAAATTGACTGCTTAAATAACTCAATCGCCTTCTGCACTCTGCCCAAATCATCCAGATAAATTACACCAAGATTATTATAAGCAATATCGTAATCAGGTTTATATTCGATTGCAAGCTCATATTCCTTTATAGCCTCATCAATATTGCCGTTACCCCAGTATAAAAAACCAAGATTACAATGTATTTGTGCATTTTTAGGCTGCAAGTCTAATGCATTTCTATATACGGTTAAAGCATTATTGAAATCTTCTTTATCATAAAATGCACTGCCTAAGTTAATATAAATATCAATATCTTTAGGAGTTTGCAGATAAGCACTCTGATATGAGGTAATAGCTGCATCCAAATCTTTTTTAGATTCCTGGAAAACAAATCCAAGAGTCTGATTTATAACACTAGTCCATTCTTTTTTAGGGTTAAGGGTTACAGCTGTTTGGAAATGAGAAATTGCGCTGTCAATATCCCCCTTAACAAACAATATGTTTGCAAGATTGGAGTGAACTTCAGGCATATTAGGCATAATTTTTACAAGTCTCTCATAAACTTCAACGGCATTATCATAATCGCCCATTTCTTCATAAGCCTGAGCAAGATGGCGATAAGCCTGAACATTTAAACAATCCAGCCAAATTGCCATTTTATATTCGGTAATAGCATCCTCAAATCTTCCAAGAGAACAGTATATATCGCCGAGAAGTCCGTATAAAGGAACAAACCCGGGAGCCTTGTCAATTGCGTCAATATAAACCTGAACAGCTTCATCTATCCCTTTAGAGTTAACAAGCCACATTCCCTTAAGCCAGATAGGAATAAACCTCAGATATGAAAAACTTTGACAAACATTTTTAACTGCTCTTGTATCAAAAGGAAGTGTTAAAAGTGATAATATATATTCAAACTTGGACTTAAACCACAATTCCATTGACTGAACAGACGAAACACTATAAAGATTTGAAAGAAGATAATGTGCGCACGAATTTCTTAAAGGGGCTGTTTTAACAGACTTCTGTGCATTAAGTATAGCCTCAAAGAACATTGATTTTTTAGTATAAGTTTCAGCCAAAAGATAATAGGCCTTTGACATTTTAGGATCCTTTGAAATTGCGGTATCCAAATAATTAACAGCCTTATCCAGTTCACCTTTATAAAAATGAGCCTGTCCTATTTTGAAGTAAATTTCCGCAGAATCAATATATGTTTCTAACGCGCGCTGATACTCTGTAATTGCCTCGTCAATGTATTGGCAGGAATTATAAATATCTAGATGCCATGCCAGGTATAAGTCACCTAACCGCAAATGTAAATCAGCGTTTGTAGGGTCTTCCTGCAGGCCTATCTGGCAAAGTTCAATTGCACATTTTACATTACCGGTTTTGTACTCTTTATTTATCTTTTTCTCTAACTGTTTCGTATTATTCATAATTCTATATAAATCTCTTGACAATAAACTTATCAATGTTCATACTAATTATTGTAAATAACTTTCGGCAAAAAAGCAAGTTATTTAACTAGTGTAAAAGGAGTAAAAATGAAAGACAGAAAAATTTATTTTGTTGACGTAACAAACAGAGACGGGGTTCAAACATCAAGATTAGGGCTTGCAAAACTGCAAAAAACCATTATTAACCTAATGCTTGATGAAATGGGGATTACCCAATCCGAATTTGGCTTTCCGACAACAAAACACGAAATAAATTACCTCAACGGGAATCTGGAGCTTGTCAGCAGAAATGTCATTACAAGGACAAAGCTTTCCGGCTGGATGAGAGCAATAGCAGAAGATGTTGAATTGTCTTTCAATAATGTTCCTAAACTAAAAAACTGCAACCTTTCCCAATCGACTTCAGAGCAAATGATTAACGGAAAGTATCAGGGGAAAAAATCGTTTAACGATATTTTGGATATAACAGCAGAAGCCGTTCGCTGTGCAGTATCCAAAGGGGCGGAAATTATCGGTGTTAATGCTGAGGATGCCTCAAGAAGTGACATTGATTTTTTAATTAAGTATGCCAAAATTGCAAAGAAAAACGGGGCCACACGTTTCAGATATTGTGATACTCTTGGATTTGAAGATCCAAAGACATCTTACGACCGGATATATAAAATTGCAAGAGAAACCGGTATGCCAATTGAACTGCATTTCCACAACGATCTCGGGATGGCAACAGCATGTTCCGTAATGGGAGCAAAGGCCGCAATTGACGCCGGAGTTGATGCTTATATTAACACGGCAATTAACGGGATGGGAGAACGTGCAGGGAATGCCGATCTTGTTTCATGTCTGCTTGCAATACTTAAATCAGCCGGATTTAGGAATAAATACATGATAGATCCTAATATTGATCTTAGTAAAGCATGGCAGCTTGCCAAATACACTTCCTATGCTTTTGGCGTCCCAATCCCAATAAACCAGCCGGCAGTTGGTGACAATGCTTTTGCTCACGAATCAGGAATTCACGCAGACGGAGCATTAAAAGACCGCAGAAATTATGAATTATATGACTATGAAGAACTTGGACGCGGAGAGCCTGAAATTATTGAAACAGGAAGAATGATTACAACAGGTGAATACGGCGGTATCAAAGGTTTCCGAAATGTTTACGATAATCTTGAAATAGAGTTTAAAGATGAACATGAAGCAAGAAATATTCTTGAACTTGTCCGCTATGCAAACGTTCATACCCAGAAGCCCCTAACTTCAAGCGAATTAAGATTTATCTATTATTATCCGGACATAGCCGCAAAAATTATGACCGTATCTCCTTATTATGAACCGGAAGGGGCTATTAAAGAAAGAGTTGAGGCTAGACTGCTTACTAAACCGCACAGAATAATTTAAAACTAATCGTCAAATTTTTACCGGTATTTTGAGTAACATCTATAGCCCGGCAAATAATTATAGCTAATGAGATTCTTCCCAGTCAGACCTTGGCTGGAATATAACGTCGTACCCCAATATATTCGCTATTTCCAAAACCTCTTTAAAAGATATTGTTTGACGCGCAAGCTTGTGAGACAAACTGCTTGTGGATATTTTTTTGCCGGTCTTGGCAAATAAACGTCTGGCGTAATCCTCATAAGTAATATTACGCCAAGCAAATAACATCTTTATTCTTTCTTTTATCTTTTTCGACTTCTCCATAAAAACCCTTTTTATAAATAATAGCAATATAATGCCTGATATTGACAAAAATTGACGAATATGTCATAATAGTGATATATTTATCATCAATGGAGGATATTTTGGAATGAGAAATTTTAGAGGATTTACATCATACAGGTCAGCATTTACTCTGGCCGAGGTTTTAATTACTATAGGAATAATCGGTGTGGTTGCGGCAATGACAATGCCGACATTAATGGCTAAATACCAGGAAAAAGTTACGGTAACAAAACTTAAAAAGGTCTATAGTATCTTAAGCCAAGCCTATCTTAGGGCCCAGGAAGATTACGGAACAATCGACAACTGGGGATTTCCGGAAGATTCCGGCAGTACTACAGATCCTGATACGGGAGAAACAGTCTCAAAAGACGAAAATGCTAAAAACACACAAATACTTTGGGAGACTTTATCAAAATATATGAATGTTTCATATAAATGTTATCAAACCGATGATACTAAGTGTATAAATAATGCACTCCCTACACATGGATTAGGAGGTAACACAATGGGGAGCTCAAAAGGAGCGAAGCAATCAATTATAAAATTAAGTGACGGAACAACATTTTCCGGTGGATGGATAGATTTTAGCCACTCAGGAACATGTAATGATAAAAAAAGCGGATATTGCGGGAATTTTATAGTCGATCTTAACGGCTTAGAAAATGCTCCAAACACTATCGGGAAAGACATGTTTGCTTTTAAATTAACCAGAGTTGGTATCTATCCACACGGAGGGCCTGATGAAGTAAGGAATATACACAAATTTCCTCGAGCTTGTGACAGAAATTCAACAGGCAGCAATAGCGGCTTTGCATGTGCGGCCTGGGTAATTTACAACGAGAATATGGATTATCTGCATTGCGATGACCTAAGCTGGGGCGGCAAGCATAAATGTAAATAAGTAAAATTTTATACTGATTGCAAAAAAGATGCTTAGCGATTTTGCGACGCATCTTTTTTGTATTGAAAACATTTGACTAATATGTTATAATTTAAGTGGAAGTTATAATTTTACGGAGGATTTTAAAATATGCTAAAACTCAATCACAGTGCAGGTTTCCACCGAGGGGGGGGGGCTAGACTAGACCTAAAACCGTTGTCCCATGGCCATTACGGCAAATTCTTTGTGTCGGGACTCGGTATAGACACGTTTTTGAATATCTTAAAGTACCTGAAGCAAACATCTATAATGCGTCGCTGTGCAGGATACATAGGGAAGATAAATAACTCTATATGTCATCCTGAACTTGCAGCTCCTCTTGTTGCCGACGTAAAGGAGGCTTACAAGGGAGGAGGCTCACAGAGTAATTCAGGAGCTTGCCACCGACAAAAATGTTCGACCATCTGCACTCAAAAATCTAATGTTGGGCTGAAAGCCCAACCTACTTTGATTTCTGTATCACACCGTTGGCGGAGTATTTTAATGCAGGATCTCAGGCCCCATTCGCCTCGCAAGGCCGCATTTACACTAGCAGAAGTTCTAATAACCCTAGGTATTATCGGGGTCGTTGCAGCTCTTACGCTGCCGGCACTATTGGCAAACCAGAGAAAAATAGAATACGCATCAAGGCTTAAAAAGTTTAACAGCACAATGAGCCAGGCAATCTTGATGGCGCAAAAGGATTACGGGGAACCAACCAACTGGGACAGTCCCGGAGAGTACCTTGTAAAAGATGAAAACGGAGCTCCTGCATTGGATGATGACGGAAAGGAACAATATGACGATGTTAAAGGCTCGCAAAATTCATATAATATGGTAATGAAGTATATTGCTCCGTACATAAAATATTTAAAAATTGAAGAGTATAATCCTACTGAAAAACGTACAGGAATATACTTTTCAGATGGCAGCATCGCATGGGTTAAAACCGGAGCATGTTATGACTTTAAATTTGATGTAAACGGTAATAACAGACCTAATATGGAGGGATATGATAGATATCTATTTTCATTATGTGCCTGGGACAATTGGGAAAATAGCGGAGAGAAATACACAAAATTCTTTGGGAAATCTAATATATACTGGGGGACTCTTATGGAAATATCAAAGGGACGAAACGATCGGCAGAGAGCACTTCAACTATGCAAAACGACCCCATACCATTGTGCAAGACTGCTGGAACTTGACGGCTGGGAATATAAAAGGGACTATCCATATAAGATATAAACAAAACTCAAAAACAGACGGCGAAAAATTTTCCCGTCTGTTTTTATATGTCATTACTAATGCAAATTATCTTAATATTTATAGCCAAAACAATACTTTTGTTTTAAAATTAAAAGATAGTTGATATAGGGAAAGAGGTATTATATGGCTATAAGATTTGATGCCGGAGAAGTTATCACCGCGATGGTAACACCGTTTGATGCAAAAAGAGAGATTGACTTCAATAAAGCAGAAGAACTTACAAGACATTTGATTGAGCATGGAAGTGACAGCATTCTTGTTGCCGGAACCACAGGAGAGGGACCAACTTTAACCCACGAAGAAGAATTTGAACTTTTAAGTACAATTAAACGGGCAAACGAAAATAAGGCCAAAATCATTATGAATGCCGGTTCAAATTGCACACAAACAGCAGTCCGCTCAGCTAAATGGGCAGAAAAAGAAGAAGTTGATGCGATTTTATCAGTTGTACCATACTACAACAAGCCATCCCAAAGCGGTATGATTGCCCATTTTTCAGCTATTGCAGAAAGCACATCACTCCCGGTAATTATCTATAACATTCCTGGCAGAACCGGAGTAAATATTTTACCGGAAACAGTTGCGAAATTAGCAGATAAATATGAAAATATCATAGGTATAAAACAAAGTTACGGAGATATGGATTTCATTACAGAAATGAAAATGCGCTGTCCTGAAGGTTTTTCAATATATTCAGGTGACGACAGCCTGACTCTTCCAATGTTATCGCTTGGCGCACACGGAGTAATCTCTGTTGCCTCACATATTTTCGGAACCGAAATGAAATCAATGATTCGAAACTATAAAACCGGAGATATAAAAGCTGCATTAAATATGCACAGAAAACTATACCCGGCATTCAAAAAGCTGTTTATGGCTCCAAATCCGGTTCCGGTAAAAGCAGCTCTCGACCACTTAGGAATTATAAAGGATTACGTTCGCCGTCCGCTGGTAGAATTATCAGCAGATGAAAAAGAAGAATTGTTCAAAGTTATTGACAGATATACGCTTGATTAGCCAATCAGGCTATCAAATTCTATTTAATTTTTGAATAAAATAAAAATAAGAGACATATAAAAGGGGAAAAAAAGTGAAAAACAAAATTATTATGTTTTGGGCAATCGTATTGATAGTAATAGTATCAATATTTGTTATTGTACTAAAACCTACAAAATTAGGGCTGGATCTTGCCGGCGGATCAAGACTTGTCCTTGAAGCCCAGACAACCAAAACAATTCCGCAAATTACACCTGATATTATGAACACATTACAGTTTTCAATAGAAAACCGTGTAAATAAACTTGGTGTTTCTGAAACTCTTGTTCAGCAAGTAGGAGACAAAAGATTACTTGTTGAAATTCCAGGAGAAACAGATCTTGAAAAAGCAAAAACTTATATTGGTGAAACAGCCCAGCTGGAATTTAAAAAACCTGGTAAAGGGCCGAACGGGGAACTTGTTTGGCTGGATGCAGACCTTACCGGACGCGATCTTACCAAATCAACTTTAAGTACTGATTCAACCGGACAATGGGTTGTATCACTTGAATTTAACGCAGAAGGTTCAAAGAAATTTGCGGAATTAACAAAAGCTCTTGTAGGCCAGGAAATGGCAATCTTCTTTAACGGAGAACTTCAGTCCGCTCCAAGAATTAATGAACCTATATACGGCGGGAAAGCTCAGATAACCGGAGGCGGAGACAGCGGATTTGCCATGGAAGAAGCCCAGGAAATGGTTAACCTCCTGAATGCCGGCGCATTACCGGTTCCGGCTAAAATTGTTGAAGAAAATACCGTCGGAGCAACGCTTGGGGCAGATAGTATCGACAAATCAAAACTTGCAGGTGCTGTAGGTCTTGGATTTGTAATGTTATTTATGGTTCTTGTATACAGAGTACCGGGTTTAATTGCAGATATTGCATTGATTATTTACAGTCTTATTTTGTTTGCTCTGTTTAAAGCAATTCCTGTTACCTTAACGCTGGCAGGTATTGCCGGGTTTATACTTTCAATAGGTATGGCAGTTGACGCAAACATCCTTATCTTTGAAAGAATGAAAGAAGAGTTAAAAGCCGGAAGAAATTTATTTACAGCAATAAATTCAGGTTTTGATCGTGCATTTACAAGTATATTTGACTCTAATATGACAACAATCATAACTTGTGTAATTCTTTATATGCTTGGCTCAAGTATAGTAAAAGGTTTTGCACTGACACTGGCAATCGGTGTTGTAGTTTCAATGTTCAGTGCGATTACAATAACAAAGAATTTCATGCACTTGTTATTTGGAACCGGAGAATTAAAGCATCCGGCACTATTCGGATTAAAACAGTCTGAAATAGGAAAAAGCTATGAAGCAACCGAAACAAAACGTGAAAATGCCCGTTTTGGAATTTTAGACTAAGAAATTATGAGGTAAATAGTAATGACAACAACAAACGAGATAACATCAAGACATCTTATAGATATCGTAAAGTACCGCGCAGTATGGCTCTGGATAACGGCAATTCTGCTTTTACCGGGAGTTCTTGGCCTTATATGGGGAGGGATTCATAACCCACACCATATTCCGCTAAAAGTCGGGATTGATTATACAGGCGGAACAATTCTACAATACGGAGTTCAGGAAGATGTTTCCAATGAAAATCTTGGAGACATCAGGGCCGGGCTTGAAAAAATCGGGATTGAAAATCCTAATATTCAGATTATTCATGCAAATGCTGAAAATCAAAAACAAAACAGCAATATCAAAAATATTATTTCAATAAGAACAAAATTTATCGGAGAGGACACTTCTACAGTAAATAATATTACTAAATCAATTTCAGAGGATTATCAAAATCCTGAATTAATGTCAGTAAGTTCTGTAGGCCCTACTTTAGGTAAAGAATTATTCAAAAATTCTGTTCTGGCAATTGGTCTGGCATTCCTGGGAATTATTGCATATCTGACAATAAGATTTAAGTTTGACTATGCACTTGCGGCAATTCTTGGGATAGCACACGACGTAATTTTTGTAATAGGTGCTTTTGCATTACTTGGAATTTTTTACGGAGTGGAAATCGACGGGTTGTTTATCACTGCAGTACTAACTGTTGTAGGATTTTCAGTACACGATACAATCGTTGTATTTGACAGGGTTCGTGAAAACCTAAGATACTACTCTAAAAAAATGTCATTTGGTGAAATAATGAATGCATCTGTTAACCAGACTTTAGCCAGAAGTATTAATACATCAT
Organism: Candidatus Gastranaerophilales bacterium; assembly: GCA_944325045.1. Classification (GTDB taxonomy): domain Bacteria; phylum Cyanobacteriota; class Vampirovibrionia; order Gastranaerophilales; family Gastranaerophilaceae; genus UBA1221. The sequence goes on along the minus strand of CALUYR010000018.1, from coordinate 2,744 downwards.
TGACAATTTTAATCACATTGATTACATTATACTTCTTTTGCGGAATTACAACAAGAGACTTTGTTCTTGCAATGATTTTAGGTATTGCAATCGGAACTTGGTCAAGTATTTTCTTCTGCTCGGTACTTGTAGAGTTCTGGGAAGATAAGAAGACTAAAATAGCTGCCGCTGCAAAATCATAAATAATTAACTCGTAAAAAAAATCCGGATTTTATTAATCCGGATTTTTTTTATAATCGAACCATTTCATTATTATCTTTTAGAATATAAAGCGGAACTTCGCCTTGAATAAGATGTATTCTCTTATTATTTTTAAAACGGGATAATATCCTGGAATTAATAATCAAATCTGTTGATTTCCCGGTAACAACAATGCCGCCGTCAATTAAATATAAATCTTTATCAAAATCTTTACTAACCATATTTATCTATATTCTTTCTTAGTTTTTATCGACACCTGCAGCTTGGGCTTCTGGTCCCGTCCGCACAAATAAAGTAACCGCTGTTTCCGCAATAAGCAACGCCGCCATGATGTGAACAGCAGCCTCTTTGCTCTTGAATTTCTACACCCGAATTAAGTGCTGCTATACAAAAACCGCAAGAAACCATTAGCAAAGAAAACAAAACCACAAATGTCTTTTTCATACAAATTTACTCCTTAATTGCTACTAATATTATTACTACATATAAATACAATCCTTTCAATTAGCCAAACGGCTATTTTTTTACAGAGTAAAGCTTTTGTAAATTTTTATAAATAACCCGACAAAAAAAATTTATGAGAAGTTTTAAACCAACAGCAAAAAGGGAGATACAAATAGATGAAAATAGGAAATAATCAACAAACGCAGTTAAGATCACAACCGACGTTTGGAGCAATAAAAATGGTAGATAATATAAGTTCAAAAGAGGTTTTAGAAATTGTTACCAAATATCAAGACAAACTCCAAGCAGACTACCGAATTTTATTTAAAGCAAAATCACCATTACATAGAGAATTACAAGAATATATTGTAAACAACGCAAAACTATTTGGAGGGTCACCTCAGTGGCTTAAACTAAATGCAAAATATCACGGGATTGATATTGCTGATCCGGAAAAAGCACCTTTATTTGAGTTTTCCGGCAATGATACTCTAAAATTAGCCCTCTATAAACTTAAAACAAGTATAAAATCAATCCCTTATGATTTAAGGGAAATAAATTCAGAGGAATGGCAGCAACTTCCCATGCATTTACAACAGCTAAAACTTATGAATGATTTTGCCGAAAAGAATTATCCGTCTTTTAATAAATTTTTATTAAAACATAACGTCCGGCGAATGAATGTAGAAGAATATGTTGAAAGTTTAGGGCAGAATATAGATTATAATTTATAGATAAAAAAAAAGAGCCGGAAGTAATCCGACTCTTTTCAAAATAGGCATTTTATGAATTATTCTTTAGTATATTCTGCATCAATTACATCATCATCTTTTTTATCGTTGGAATCTGATGAGGCACTTTCAGTATTAGCAGAATTTTGGTTAGCGTGTTCTTCTTTCTGAACTGCTTCATAAGCCTTCTGTGAAATACTAAACATAGTTTGCTGCAATTCGTCTGAAAGTTTTTTCAACTCTTCAGTCGGCTTATTTTCGTCCAATGCTTTTTGAAGAGCAGCTTTTTGTTCGTCTAACTTAGATTTATCAGCTGAATCAATTTTGCCCTCAAAATCTTTCTCAATTCTTTCTGCAGAACCGATAAGGCTGGTTGCATTATTTTTAATTTCAGCCTCTTCTTTTTTCTTTTTGTCTTCAGCCGCATTAGCTTCAGCTTCTTTTACCATCTTATCAATATCTTCTTCCGTTAAGTTAGAAGAGTTTGTGATAGTAATCTTTTGTTCTTTATTAGTAGCCTTATCTTTAGCTGAAACATTAACAATACCGTTAGCATCGATATCAAATGTTACTTCAATTTGAGGCAACCCTCTCATTGCAGGCGGGATACCGTCTAATCTAAACATACCAAGCGATTTGTTGTCCTTAGCCATAGGTCTTTCACCTTGAAGAACATGAATATCAACAGCAGTCTGGTTATTTTCGGCAGTTGAGAACACTTGAGATTTAGAAACCGGAATTGTCGTATTTCTAGGAACCAACGGAGTCATAACACCGCCCAATGTTTCAATACCAAGTGTCAACGGAGTAACATCAAGTAATACGATGTCTTTAACTTCTCCGGCAAGAACCCCGGCCTGAATAGCAGCCCCAACAGCAACTACTTCATCAGGGTTAACTGATTGGTTAGGTTCCTTACCAGTGTATTCTTTAACCAACTGTTGAACAGCCGGGATACGTGAAGAACCACCAACCAATACAACTTCATTGATATCATTCTTTGTTACGCCGGCATCCTTTAGAGCATTTTCAACCGGAACTTTACATCTGTTTAACAAATCACGGCTTAAATCTTCAAATTTAGCTCTTGTTAATGATAATTCCAAATGCTTAGCTCCGTTTGCATCAGCAGTGATAAACGGCAAGCTTATGCTTGTTTCAAGAACTGAAGACAATTCAATTTTAGCTTTTTCAGCGGCTTCTTTAACACGCTGCATAGCTTGTTTATCATTTCTAAGGTCAATACCTTCTTGCTTTTTGAATTCGTCACACATCCAGTCCATAATTTTCTGGTCAAAGTCATCACCACCTAAGTGTGTATCACCTGATGTTGAAAGAACTTCATGAACACCATCGCCAATCTCAAGG
>CALUYR010000017.1 GCA_944325045.1 Candidatus Gastranaerophilales bacterium | reverse complement strand
ATTGAAAACAATTTAACATGTCATCCTGAACTCGTTTCAGGATCTTACTATCGTAATATTACAACGAGCCCTGAAAATATCAAGAATATACCCTCTGCGTCTTGCACAGCGCAGCGTCATGTGGGAGGGGACTACGTCCCCCAAAAAGAAAGCGAGACTGAGTGGTTGTCCAAGCTATTATGTCATCCTGAACTTGTTTCAGGATCTTGCCACCGATACATTATACCGTCGCCAGAAAACATAAACAATATACCCTCTGCGTCTCGTACAGTGCAGCGTCATGTAAAAGGTGGTTATGCCCCCCGCAAGGCCGCGTTTACCTTGGCCGAGGTTTTTTCGCCATTCTACCTCTCGCCTCGTAAGGTTGCATTTACCCTCGCTGAGGTTTTAATCACCCTCGGCATAATCGGCATTATAGCAGCAATGACTTTGCCCGGACTAATCGCGAAGTATCAGGAAAAACAGTGGCAAGTTTCTTATAAAAAAGCGTATTCCCAATTTTCTCAAGCTTATTTGCGCTTGCGTGAGAATGGAGAATTCGTTGATATTTCAGATACAAATATCGTGGAAGATGAAGAGCATGGAACTCAATTGCAGGTTACTGCTGCTATAGGACAAAACTTTAAAACTATATCCAAATATTTTAAAACAGTGAAAACATGTTTTGAAAATAATGCGGATGAGTGCTGGGTATGTAATGAAGGTCAATCCGGTTACATTCAAGGCGGAGCACCTGATTGGTTGGGTTGTGATAAATCAAGTTACTCGTTTGTAGATAGTTCTGGCTTAGCCTGGTATCTTTATCGCAATATTGAATATCCTCTCCTTGTTGATGTTAATGGAAATAATCGTCCTAATAAACTTGGCAAGGATAGATTCGTTTTACAATTCGGCTCAAAAGACGGGGATGTTTACAGTAGTAATATTGATAGAATTTCTCCGCATCGTGATGTTATAAACAAAGGCCGTTGGTGCCCGGAAGGTAATTGTTTTTATACTACCTGGCTTTTAAAATAGTAATTATATTCAATTTTTAGCAAGGTTTTTTCTGACTATAATTAATAAAACTCCGGTCAGGATAGCAAGAACTCCTGCGGCTGTTTTTAATGTAAAATGTTCGTGAAAAACAGTTACCCCTATGAATATAGCAGTAACAGGTTCTAACGAGCCTAATATTGCCGCACTTGTGGAACCAATTAATTTTATGGAAATGGTTATTGTCTCAAGAGATATAATTGTCGGAAACAATGCCAGCCCCAATGCATAAATCCATTGTACAGGTTTATCCGGAATTTGAAGCTGGGTACAGAATTTTAGGTTGAATATGTACACCAGCAGACCAAAAAGCATTACATAAAAACTCATTTTTGCACTGTTAATATGCCTTATTATTTTGATATTTTTCACCCCTATAATATAAAGCGCATATAAAAGTGCTGACAAAAGAACAATAAGTACTCCCTGAATATTTAGCCCTGATCCGGGTTTGCCTATATAAAGAAAATATATCCCTATTGTTATCATTAAAATAGAAAGCAATACTGTTTTAGTTATCTTTTCTTTAAAAAATATAGCCATAAGTGTTGCAACAAGTACAGGATATATAAACAGAATAGTGCAGGCAATTCCGGCTTCTATATAGTTGAATGCCTCAAACAGTGTCAGTGATGAAAGCGAAAAAAAAAGTCCCAGGATTAGTAAGGGTATAAATTCCTTTTGCGAAATTTTTAAGGAAGTTTTTTTATAAAATTTTAGCCATAACCCGTATATAATAACAGCAAGAGTATATCTGTAAAAAAGTACGGAATTTACGTCCAGTCCGCCCGAATATAGCGGAAGGGCAAATAGCGGATTTGTTCCGTAACTTACTGCGGCAATTGCACCAAGAGTTATTCCTTTAGATTTTCTTCTCACAATTTCTCCTTAAGGGGATATCTGTTTCTATTATATCAAAATATATTTCAAAGAAATACCTTTATCTATTGTCTTTAATCCTAATTTATGTTATAATCATTTATGATTGATAGTATATTGTGGCGGTTGGATGAAAATTTATAAAAGCAGTTTATTTAGAATTATTAAAAAATTTGTCTTTGCAATATTTATTGGCTTTGCATCTTTAATAATTCTTTCATTTTTCATAGAGAATGATGCTATTTTATACGGAATAGCTGCATTGATTACGTTATATTTGATATATTTAGGTCTTATCGCCGAGAATATTTCCGTAATAATTACAGATGACGGGCATTTAATAATCCGGAATTTAAACAAAGTTATAGGTTCATACTGTTTAACGGATAAAAAATTTACATCCTATATAGAACTTTCTCATGATAATTTGATTTCGGACAACTATTGCAGACTTAATATAATAGATAAAAATTCAGGTGATGAAGTTTCAATAGATTGTTCAATGCTCGGCCTTTCCGGTTTTCTGGCATTAATTAAAGAGTTAAAAATGTCCGGCTGCTCAGTGAAACGTGTTAAAAAGTCTAAGTCTAAAAAGTAATTGACTTCGGACTTTTTGATTTGGACAGTGCCTATATTATTGGTGGAATTTGATAAATTCTGATTGTGCATCATCATAGAAATACAATCAAAGATTAATTGTGAATTATTCCTTTTTCGGTTTTATAATAGAGTATCTTCTGCCTTGTAAGATAATTGTATAATCTATGTGTTTCTTTATTTCAGATAACTCCTTGTTCAGTACCGTTATAACGATTTGGTCGTTTGAGGCTGCAAGGCTTTTAAGTTTTTCGAAATTATTCTTTTCGATTAATTCGGCTTTGTCCTGCCCTGAATAATACAAAAGACTGTATTTTCTGCTGCAATGAAACCCTGCAATTTGCTGATTTGTATTTTTTGCGTATTGCGCAAAATTCATTAAATCATTTTGTCCGAATTTATAGTCAATATTAAAAAAATGATATGCGCCAAATCCTGCCAGAATTATCATTAAAATAGAATAAACAGCAAATAATTTTGTTTTATCGTTTTTGCGCAGATAGTAAAACGCAAGTACTCCGGCCGTAATAAACGGTACTATTGCTAAGAATTGCAATTCCTTAATGTCATTGTATAATTGATGAGGCAGAAATAATCCGACAAAAATTGCCGTTACTCCGGTAAGCAGAAGTATAAAATTCAATAGTCCGGCGGAAATTTTAAATGCGCCTGAGATTTTTTCTTCATTCCAATATCCGGCAAGAATTACTGCAAGAAAAGGGTAAATCGGAAGAATATAAGTAATAAGTTTTGTGCCTGAAGATGTAAAAAATGCAAAAACAAAAATTGCACCGATAATATTCAAAGCAATAAATTTTTGCGTGTTAGTTAACTCGTTATAGGCTTTGTACCTGATAACCTTAATTTTATCAAACAACATCGCAAACAATGAGAATATCCAAGGGAAAAGCCCCCACAAAATTGTAAGAAAATAGTAATAAAACGGGCGTTCTCGGTTAATTACATCAGAGCCGAAAAATCTTGCTATATGATGTTTCATTATGTATTCCTGAAAAAACAACGGATCATGCAGGTGAAACATTGTAATATGCCAAGGAAGAACTATTAATAAAAACAGTATTACGCCGGGGATGAAAAATACAGGTTTAAAAAATTCTCTGAATTTTTTTGTGTATAATCCGCAAAAGAACATTACTCCAAACGGAACGACAAAACCAGGTATCCCTTTTGCCATAACAGCAAGCCCTGAAAATATATAAAATAACCACCAGAAATATTTTTTATGGTTGTCTTTTACAAAGAAAGTCGTCAGACCTGAATATATGGATAATGTTACGCAGGAAGTCAACAGCATATCAAGCATTGCAACTTTTGAAAGTATAATAAATTCCAATCCGGTTGCAAGGATTAAAGCTGCCATAATCCCGAATTTTTTTGATATTACTTTTGCTGAAGCAAAATAAACTGCTGCTGCTGCCAGAAGTGATTGTATTGAAACAGGTACCCGTGCACTCCACTCTGATATTGTTCCGAAAATTGCAAAAGATAAGTTCTCAATCCAAAAGAATAAAGGAGGTTTTTCAAAAAAATACTCTCCGTTTAAATATAACGTGAGAAAATCTCTTTTTTGAAACATTTTTGCAGCCATGTCCACATATCTTGTTTCATCAACATCCATAAGCTTGTAAGCATTGATGTTATGAAAGTACAATATATAAATAACTAAAACTATTCCAATTCCGATAAAATATTTTTTGTGTTTTGTAAAAAAGTTTTCCACAATTATTCAAGCTCCTTTGAAATAATATACCTTGGGCGCCCCTTTACTTCCATAAGAACCTGCCCTATGTATTCTCCTATAATTCCTATACACAAAATTTGTATTCCCGAGATAAATGTCATCCAGATTTTAAACAGTTCAATATTAGTTATTAGTGTAAACTTAAGTATCTGATCCAGTATTATTAACACTGCAACAAAAAAGCTTGTGACAGAAATTAACACCCCGATTACAAATACAAATCTTAAAGGGTAAATACTGAAAGAAACTATTCCGTCTATTGCAAGTCTTAATAAAGAAAAAAATGAAAATTTAGATTTCCCGTATTCTCTTTTTTTTACGTCAAAATAAATGTATTTTGTATCCAGTCCGAGTTCGTTAAAAAGCCCTCTCAAAAAAATGTTTCTTTCGTGAAACCCTGATAAAATATTAAGAGTATTTCTGCTGATAAGTCTAAACTCAGAGTGATTAGGCGTAATATTTACTCCCAGAATATTTATTATTTTATAGAAAGCATTTGAGCATATCTTTTTGAAGAAAGAATCTGTACTTCTGTCGTTTCTGACTCCGGCCACAATATCGTATCCTTCATTGTAAGCCTGAACAAAGTCCCGAATTTTGTTTACGTCCTGCTGTAAATCAGCGTCAATTGTCAGCGCCGCATCAACACCTAGCTTTTCAGATTCTTTGAGCCCGGCTAAAATTGCCGCCTGGTTCCCGTAATTTCTCGAAAATCTTACGGCTTTAATTTTACAAAATGACCGTTTATGTGCCGTATTGATAATTTCCCATGTGCGATCCTTACTCCCGTCATCAACCAGAAATATAAAACTATCCGCAGAAATAACTCTGTCACGTATTAAATCATGTATTACATCCCATAATTTCTTCAATGTGTGGGGTAAAGTTTCTTCCTCATTATAACACGGTATAATGATTGCAAGTTTTACGCTGTTCATATCCGCCTCTTTTGAACTGTCTTGTATTTTTTTTATTTTTATAACATGTTTAATCATATATAAGTCCTGTTAATTTTCTGTTAAATCTGCTAACAAAAAATTAACAAAATACAAAAAAATAAAAAATCAGCCTGGAGAGTAGTATGTTTAACTCAAAAATTCTTGTAATAGATGATGAAAAAGATATCTGTAATCTTATTACTATGACATTGAATACTAGCGGTTTTAGTAATATTCGGTCGGTTAACGACGGGGCGGACGCAGTTAAAATTGCAAATGAATGGCAGCCGGATTTGATTCTGCTGGATCTTATGCTGCCTAAAGTTGACGGTCTTACTGTTTGCAGAACTTTAAAAAGCAGCAAGGATACAAGTAACATTCCTATTATAATGATTACGGCCAAAAATGAGGAAAGTGATATTGTTCTCGGCCTGGAGCTCGGGGCTGATGATTATATTACAAAACCTTTTAGTTTGAAAGTTCTTGTTGCAAGAGTCAGAACACAATTGAGATCTGTCTCAAAACCGGAAAAATCACTGCAAAATGAAAATGTTTTAACCTATAAAAATCTATTTCTTAATCTCGATCAGCGTTCGGCCGAAATTGATCAAAACAGTATTAAGCTGACTTATACGGAATTTGAAATCTTAGCACTTTTTATAAAAAATCCAGGACGTGTTTTTACAAGAAACCAGCTCATATTAGCCCTTCGCGGTAATGACGGTTTTGATGTGTGCGAAAGAGCCGTAGATGTGCAGATATTAAATTTAAGAAAAAAATTGGGATCTCTGGGATCTGAAATAGAAACTATCCGCGGTATCGGCTATAGAATTAAGGGATTGCAATGAAAAGACATGTAAGAGCATTATTTATTTTTATATTTCTGGTTGCTGCGATAATTGCAATATCAATAACTCTGCTTACCAATCAGTTTTTCAAGTTTTATGAATCGTTTATTGCAGAAGAACAAAATGAAATAGGCTATCAACTCAAGCTTGTGCAGTGGGCCGTAATCCCGCTCCTTGAGGATGGAAAGTTTGATGATTTAAAAATATTCTGCAATGATTTAAAAGACCGCGATATTGCTATTTTTGTCTTTGATAAATATGTAAATTTAATTGCGGCTTCACGTTCGGATATTGACTATTCAAAAGCCGATATCTCTTTTAATAAAAAATCTACACTTAAAAATTATAAGAAAACTCTCAAAAATAAAATGATAGTTCAGGATAAGGTTTTGTATATAAACAGTGACCGCTATATCTTACGCCTGGCGCTTTTACAGGAAGATATGGTAAAAACTTTTTTGAAAAACCAGAGAAGTATAATTTTGGTATTATTTTTCAGCATAATAATAATTCTATCGTTAACATTTTACGCAATAATGTATGTAAAAATTCCTTTTGATAAGCTTCAGGAAAGCGCAATGAAAATTGCAAACGGGGATTTAAATACTAATATCTATAATGTTCCCAAAGGAATGCTGTCAGAACATGCCGCAACTATAGGCAAAATGGCATCACAGTTAAAACAAAAAATTGCAGATTTGGAATACTTTGACAATTACAGAACAGAATTTTTATCAGGATTATCACATGAGATTAAAACCCCTTTAACGGGAATTATGCTGTCCTCCGAGCTTCTTGCCGCTAAAATTCCGCCTGCTGACAAAGAAACGGTCAAGTGCCTGGATATTTTGAAAGATAACTGTGAAAGACTTAACGGGTTAATTCTTGATATTATAAATCTGGCTTCTTTGGAATACAAAAAGAATAATAAGATAGAAAATTTTGAAACTTTCAACCTGGAGGATGTGATTGAAGATACAATTAATCTTGCAAAGCCTTTGGCCGGTGATATAAAAATTAATTTTGAATCGTCCGGGAATATTCAGTTATTTGCCGATCCGCAATTAATAGAAAATGCTGTTTCAAATCTTTTGACTAATGCAATAAAATATTCAAAATCCCAATCTATAGATGTTTGTGTATCCTGCGAGAATAATAATGCGGTAATAGTCATTAAAGATTATGGTATCGGCATAGCGCCGGAACATTTGGGTAATATATTCGATAAATTTTACCGTGTTGATAAAACCAGAAGCCGCGAACTTGGCGGAACAGGACTGGGGCTTGCTATTGTAAAAAATATTGTTCTTCTGCACGGAGGAAATATTTCTGTAAAATCGGAAAACGGATGTGAGTTCAGGATTGAGTTACCGATAATTAAAAAGGAGGATTAAATTTTAAGATTTAATCCTCCCGCATTAACAATTTATTTGAGTTTTTTAGACTAGAGTATGGATTATAATGAATTTATTATTTGACAGTTAATTTTTTTCTGGAGTCTTTTTCTGTATATTTTTTAGGTGCATCAATTTTTAATACTCCGTGTTCAAGAGCCGCTTCTGTTTTATCGACATTTATTTCTTCCGGGAAGTAAACCGTTCTTGAGAAAGATCCGTATCTGAATTCGGATTTTTTATAAGATTTTTCATCAACTTTATTTTCTTCATGTTTTTCGGCGTTGATTGTTATGTAATTTTTGTCAATGTCAATGTCTAAATCCTCTTTCTTAATCCCCGGGAGTTCTGCCCGTACTTCATAATCACGGCCTTTATCGGTAATTTCTACAGGCATGGAGAATTTATCTGTTTCTTCCCAGTAGGCAGCTTCCGGGAAATAACTGTCAAAATGTCTGCTTAATAAAGAATTAATTTCATCATTGACTGTTTTAATAAAATGTTCAGGTGCTTTTCTAACTAAGAATTTCATATTTAACACTCCTTTCAAAGTTTTATTTACTTTCAACACTTACGTTATAACTCTTTTTTTAATAAATATGACTTTTGTTAACTAAAAATTAACAATTAGTTATAAATATAAAATTATTCATGTTAATATAAATTATGTAAAAGAGGAGAAGAAGATTGGTTAAAGATATAAATTTAATTGTAGGAGCGGGATTTTCAGGCGCTGTAATTGCCCGTGAAATTGCAGATAAGCTCGGAGAGGAAGTTCTGGTAATTGATAAAAAATCCCACATTGCCGGAAACAGTTATGACTATCGTGATGAAAACGGTATTATGATTCATAAATACGGTTCACATATTTTTCACACTTCAAGCGAAAAAGTTTGGTCATATTTAAAGCGTTTTACCGACTTTAACCAGTACATGCACAGAGTTACGGCTATTATCGACGGAATTCCGACAACAATTCCGTTTAACTTTAATACTTTGTACGACGTGTTCCCGGAAACAATGGCAAAGCGTCTGGAAGAAAAACTTCTTGCTAATTTTGAATATAATAAAAAAGTTCCTATTCTGGAATTTCAAAAGCAGTCGGATGATGATTTAAAATTCCTTGCAAATTATGTTTACGAAAAAGTATTTCTTCACTACACAACAAAGCAATGGGGAAGTTCTCCGACTGATGTTGACGGAGCTGTTACGGCAAGAGTTCCGGTGTATATTAGTAAAGACAGCAGGTATTTTCAGGACAAATATCAGGGAATCCCTTTAAACGGCTATACTAAAGTCGTTGAAAATATCCTCGACCACAAAAATATTAAAGTTAAACTTAATACTGAATTTAAAAAGGAAATGCTTGAATGTTATAAACGAGTATTTTTCACAGGCTCAATTGATGAATTTTTTGATTATAAATATGGCAAACTTCCTTACAGAAGCGTAAATTTCAAATTTGAAACTTATGACAGAGAATATTATCAGCAGTGTGCGTGTATAAATTATCCTTGTAATTACGATTTTACAAGAATACATGAGTACAAATACTATCTGAATGACAAGTCTGACAGAACTGTTATTGCAAAAGAGTATTCCGAATTTTTTGAATTAGGTAAAAACGAACGATATTATCCAATTCCGAAACCGGAGAATACAAGTCTTTATAATAAATATCTTGAAGAAGCAAAAACTTTGCAAAATGTATATTTCCTTGGCAGACTCGGTGATTACAAATATTACGATATGGATAAGGCAATTCTGAGAGCTTTGGAATTATTTGAGGAGGTAAAATAATATGATTCTTGTAACTGGGGGCGCGGGATATATCGGCAGTCATTGTGTACTTTCACTTTTGAAAAAAGGTGAAGAAGTTGTTGTCTTTGACAGCCTTGTAACAGGACATATTGAGACTATTGAAACTTTAAAGCAGTATGGGAAGCTTAAATTTGTTAGAGGAAATCTTCAAAACTTATCCGAGATCCTTGAAGTTTTTGAAAATAATGATGTAACTTCGGTAGTCCACTTTGCCGCGTTTTCCCAGGTCGGCGAAAGTGTAAAGGATCCTCAAAAGTATTATTATAACAATGTTTACGGAACCCTAAACCTTTTAAATGCAATGCTTCAACATAACGTTAAGAAAATAGTGTTCTCATCAACAGCCGCAACATACGGGGAACCGGAATATACGCCAATAGACGAAAAACATCCGCAAAATCCTATTAACCCTTACGGCAGCTCAAAGTTGATGATAGAAAAGATCCTTGACGATTATGACAAAGCCTACGGATTGAAAAGTGTCCGTCTGAGATATTTTAACGTTGCAGGCGCAGACAGCGAAAGCATCGTTGGAGAGTGGCATGATCCTGAAACCCATTTAATCCCTAATATTCTAAAATCAACATTCTCCGGCGGAAAACCTTTTGCGATGTTTGGTGATGACTATGACACAAAGGACGGAACCTGCGTAAGAGATTATATTAACGTGGAAGATCTTGTCTGTGCTCACCTTTTAGCCTTGGATTATTTGAACAGCAACGGAGCAACTACTTATTATAATTTAGGTACTAATGACGGAAATACAGTTAAGGAAGTTTTTTCAAGTTGTGAACTTGTTACGGGGAAAGATATTCCGGTAGAAATAAAGGCCCGCCGGGAAGGCGATCCGGCAGTTCTTGTTGCGGATAATTCTAAAGCCAAAAAAGAATTAGGCTGGTCTCCTGAAAAAACTCTGGAGCAAAGTATTAAATCCGCCTATGCCTGGGAAGTTAAACGTCATTAACAAAGATTTAAATTTTTAATATTTGCTTTACATTCCTTTACAAATTAACAAAAAATATGGCTATAGTTGTTATAATATAACTGTTATGATCATAGCAAATTGAATGAAAGGAGTGTGTGTTAATTATGGCAATTCCTGCAATAAATCCGGTTTCTCCCAAAGTAGTTTCTTTCGGCACCCGTAGAATAGATCGTGACGGTTACGAAAATCCTATCAATCGAAAAACCGAAAAAAATCTTGCTATATTAAGTTCTGCCGGGGTAAGCACTTTGATCGGTGTTACAGCAGGCGGCTTAACTTCCTGCGTAACAAAAGGCTGGAAGATTCCGACCGGAGTCGGTGCTGCTGCTGCAATCTTAAGTATGCTTCTGATCCTTCCGTCAAAAATATACAATACATCAGTCGGTGCATTTGCCAGAGAAAAAGAAATGGGTGTTTTCTCCCGTCAAAAAGAAGCACAAGCAAATATTTACAACGATATTAACAATGAAGTTAAAGATGAAGAAGTTTCATTGGATGATAAAGTAAGGCATTATACAACCGTTAAAATGGCGGATAACGGCAAAGGTTTAATGATAAAAGGTGCGTAATCGGCAATGGGTCTTTGCATAAGTCCTTTAAATTCAAATTATATTTCAGTGAGTCCAATGTCATCAAATGCCGCTAAGAATACGTTGTTCACAGGCAAAAATAAAGATCAAAATCCTATTTCCTCAAAAGGTGAAACATTGAATCTCATTAAGGCAACATTTCTTGGCGGATTAGCGCTCGGTGCGCGTTTGCTGTGGGAAATTTTTGACGGCGACTTCTTATTTGAAACAGCAGGTAAAAAAGCGTCAAGTATAGTTAATAAAACCCGTCAGGGAGCTTCACAAAATAAAAAAACATTTTTATGGCTTGGTGCTACCACAGCTATTATCGCGGCTGCAATAAGCGGGTTTGCTATAATTTACACTATGCTTAATGCCCCGAAAATTGCTTACAACAGCAAAATTAATACATTCAAAAAGAAAAAAGAAATGGATGTCTATATTAAGTCAAATGAAGCTGAAAAGGAGATATATAACCAGCTTAGTGAAAAAGCAAAGTCCGCAGACCAGAATGAAAAAGATAAATTAAAAGAACAGTACATGCAGATGAAAATGGCCAAAAACCGGGTTCCTGATTTTGTTAAACTGTAAAAAGAGCTTGCAGATTGACTTTGGCGCGTATTTGAATAACCGGTTCTTATACTTGCAATGAAAAATTATTTCAAGTAAAATATCATTACATGATTAAGGGGAATGTATGAGGATCGAGGCGAAAAATCTTATTAAAATTTATGGCGACAGAAGTGTTGTAAATGATGTTTCGTTTTACGTAAACAAAGGTGAAGTTGTTTGTCTTTTAGGGCCGAACGGAGCCGGTAAAACTACAACATTTTATATGGTCGTAGGGCTTGTAAAGCCCAATAAAGGCCATATATATCTTGATGACAAAGATATTTCATCTATGCCGATGAATTTAAGGGCAAAATTAGGTATAGGATATCTTCCGCAAGAGGCTTCTATATTTAGAAAACTTTCTGTTGAAGATAATATTAAACTTGTCCTGGAAATGAACGAAAAGCTTACGGTTGACGAGAAAAAACGTAAGCTGGAAGAACTGTTAAGCGAATTTGGAATTCTTCGGCTTCGTTCATATGCATCTGTTTCCCTTTCAGGCGGAGAAAGACGTCGTGTGGAAATTGCAAGGGCGCTTGCTGCAAGTCCTGATTTTATGCTTTTGGATGAACCGTTTGCCGGGATCGACCCGATTGCTATCGGAGAAATTAAAGATAATATAAGAAAAATTTCAGAGGAAAAAGGGCTTGGTGTTCTTATTACAGACCACAACCCTAAAGCTACATTGTCTATTACTGATCGCGCTTATGTTATTTTTGACGGTAAAATCAAGATCCAGGGTAAAAGTGCAGATGTTGCTGTTGACCCTGTTGCTAAAGAGTTTTATTTAGGAAAGGATTTTGCTTTATAATGAAGTTGTTTCCTAAAATTTCCATATATGACCGATATATTTTTAAGCAGGTGTTATTTGCTACAGTTGCTGCAATTTTGCTGTTTACTGTAGTGTGGATCGCTCCGGAAATGCTTTTAAATACCATAAAGAAAACACTTGAGGGACAGTATACTGCCAAAACTGCTGTATTAGTTCTGTTTTATGAGTTGCCGAAAATTTTGGGTAAAGCTTTCCCGGTGGGCTTGCTTTTGGGATCACTGTTTACGTTTGATAAACTTTCAAAGGATTCGGAACTGACAATTTTCAGGGCTGTAGGGCTTTCTTTTAAGCGAATACTTGCGCCGGTTTTGTTTTTGAGCCTTATTGTTACATGGATGTGTTTTTTCACTTGCGATAAACTTATCCCGTTATCTGCAGCAAAACTTAACGCGATTAATGACAAGCATCCTACCACGCAATATATATATACACAGAAGGATGAAAATAACGCGCCGAAACTTGCCGTGGTTATATCGGGGTTCAGGGATGAGGAAATGCATAACCTGATAGTTCTTGATTTTTCTAAAAAAATATATTCAGATGTTCATCAACTGTCGAATATATATTCTGCTGAGCGCGGCAAATATCTTGTTGACCGCTGGCAGCTTGAAAATATTACAAGATATGAAATTTCCAGTGACGGAATTTTTACGGAAATAGAAAATATTAAGAATATGGATATTCTTCAGGGAGAGGACGCTAAAAATGCCTATATTCTGATGACTTATTCCACCAAAAAAGAGCGCGAAATTAATAATGATGATTTACATAATTATATAAAACTTTTGAAAAAAGAAGGGCTTGACGAAGAATACAGATATATGCTGAATAAATATTTACAGCGTTTTTTCCATCCATTTGTCTGTGTGCTTCTGGCTATAATGGGAACTTTACTCGGGTTCAGTAAACCAAGAGAACAAAGATTAGTCGGTTTTACTATTGCTATCGGCAGTATATTTGTTTATTATATTACTCTGCCGTTCTTTGATCTTTTGGCAGAAAAAGGGGTTCTTCATCCTTTCATAACCGCAATTTTCCCGCCGGTTGCATTTTTGTGTTGTATAATTGGGTTTTATAAGTCAAAGGATTTGTAATGAAAAAAATATTAGCGAGTTTAATTTGTTTGTTAGTTTTTAGTGTTGGTGCGGGGTATTGTACTCCGATTGACATAGAATACAATGACGGAATTTATCATATAACTGTCAGTGGAGAAAAAGCACGTAAAAAAGTTAAAGTTTATGCTTCGCAAGCGCTGATGACAAATGATGAAGTTCATAAAATGAGCGGAGCGGTTTTGACAGTAAATGCCGGCTTTTTTGATCCGGCGAACGAGAAAACCATGTCTTATGTTACTACGGGCAGGCAGACTATAGAAGATCCAATAATGAATGAGAATTTTCTTGCTAATCCTGTTTTGCGAAAAAACATGGCAAAAGTTTTAAACCGTACGGAATTCAGGGTTGTAGATTGTGACGGTAAATACAGATATGAAATTGTTCCACATAACACGCCGGTCGATTTTACCTGTTCTGTGGTAGAGGCGGTTCAGGGAGGGCCGTTAATTTTGCCGGATATGAGGTTAGAGGAAGAATTTTTTCTTGTAAAAGACGGTGATACAATTGTAAGAGAATCGTGTTCTGTTCTGCATAAAGTGGCACGAACAGTTTTGGGGCTAAAGGACGGAGAGCTGCATATATTGATAATTACCGATGAACATCCGATGGATATGTATGAAGTTCAAGCCTTATGCAAAAAACTTGGTTTTGATCGTGCTATGGCAATGGACGGCGGAAGTTCTACATCAATGAATTATAAAAATAAATATAAAGTTATTTCATTGAAAGGTGACGGATACGGCAGGAAGTTAAAATCATTTATACTTGTTTATTAGGTTTCAGGTATTGCTTTTCTTGCCTTTTGCCCGAGGGGTTGCAAAAATAAAAAAATAGTTTATAATGTAGAAAAAAGGAGGATAAAAACATGGAAAAGCCAAGTATAGCACGGAATACGGGGGGGGG